>NZ_BAXD01000020.1:0-57078 GCF_001310395.1 Halolactibacillus sp. JCM 19043 | reverse complement strand
ATCTTTTGTTAGAACCCATGCGTTCTACCAGACAGAACGATTCGACCAAAGCAAGTTGTGTTCCTGGGACACACTATTTCCCCAACATGCTTTAACAGATGTTGAGAAAATAGGTTTGCAGCGGTTGGAGAGTAGAAAAACCTATGCTTAGTTGAATGAGCATAGGTCGCCTTTAGGGTGTCCTTATGGAATCCCCTTTCTCAAACATTCGTTAGAATGTTAGGTGGGGGTAGTTCAATGGTTCGATATTTTCCGGCAATTGAAGGGTCAATTCCCTGCAAAACAATGGCATGTATATCTTTAATTGTTCGTTGATTCATAGGAGTATCTTCATTAACTAACGCACCTAAGCACTCCAGTGCCTCTCTATGGTTATTTGCTTCGGCATGTTCACGAAAACTATTCCCAGCAATCGTCACACCATCTTCTAATACGGTTTTTGTTTCATAAAGCGTTAATGTATTACCTTCAATCGCATTAGAATGATACGTATTTTTAATATGGCAGTCTTGTCTAAGATTTTCCGCAACGGATCCCGGTAAGGTCTAATGGCATCTAATTTATCTTTTAAGGCCGTGGCTTTAGTTAATAAATCTTGTATATTTACCATACGTTTATCCCTCCTACCATTGACATTTTTTGAAGTAATGGATTTCTATACATTGATATGAGAAATGAATATGAGCCCGACTTATGATCACTGAATCATTAACTTTCATGTTCATTATTCTTAATATGTTCCACGGTGCTACTAACTTGATCGTCAAACCCTAAGTTCTTTAATAGCTGTTCACAATAGTCTTGTCCTGCCCCAAATGTGTCTATCAAACGTTCTTTTAATCCTTTATCATATTCCTTTAATCCCGTGATATAAAAATCCCTATGTTGATCAAGAATAATAGAGGGCATTATATTGTTTTTCAAACATTCCTTAAATACGATCAATCGCCCTACCCGTCCATTACCATCAGCAAAAGGATGGATCTGTTCAAACCTCACATGAAAATCAACAACGTCTTCTAAACCGATACGTTCTCGTTCATGATAACACTTTAATAAGCCTTCTATTTCACTCTCTACATCCTTTGGATCTGTTGTGTTAATTTGGTTAAATGCGCCAATAACATTTTTATTTGTCTTAAAATCACCTACTGGCGTTAAGGGATTTTTCTCATCAGATGTATGACTTTTTAATATATAGTGCAGGTGCTTAATCATATCCTTATCTATATCTTCATGTGCATGGTCTAGTATATAATCAAACGCCGTAAAGTGATTCATCGTTTCATTAATATCATCTAAAGAAATACTTTCACCATTTTCCGAATAGATCTTTTCTTCATCAAATAAGTGCTGCGTTTGTTCTTCGCTCAACTGACTACCTTCTATTTTGTTTGAGTTAAACGCCATATTGATTTGAAATAACCAGTAAACGCCCCGCACTTTACCCATTCGCTCGTATTTCATGTGATTAATTAGATCCATCATTCCACTCCTTCGATGATTTGTCTCTCCCACTATTATACCTTATAATCATTGAAATCATAATGTATTCATACCTTATCTCTTATCCTCACAAAACAAAAAATCTAGAACACACGAGGGGGCACCCCGGATATGTTCTAGTTTTTATATTTATCATTCTAAAATTAATTGCGATTTATTCCCACTCAATCGTCGCAGGTGGCTTAGACGTAATGTCATACACGACGCGGTTAATGTGATCAACTTCATTCACGATACGTGTTGAAATCTTCTCTAATACATCCCACGGAATCCGGGCCCAATCTGAAGTCATCCCATCAATAGAGGTTACCGCACGGATACCAATTGTGTAATCATACGTACGTTGGTCACCCATGACACCCACACTACGGATATCGGGTAAGACAGTGAAGTATTGCCAAATATCACGGTCAAGACCAGCTAATTTAATTTCGTCACGTAAAATTGCATCAGATTCACGGACGATTTCTAATTTTTCTTCTGTAATTTCACCTAAGACACGAATACCAAGACCTGGTCCTGGGAATGGTTGACGCCAGACAACCGCTTCTGGTACACCAAGTTCAAGACCTAATTCGCGTACTTCATCTTTAAAGAGCGTACTTAATGGTTCAATGAGTTCAAACTGCATATCTTCAGGTAATCCACCTACGTTGTGGTGTGATTTAATCGTTTGTGCGGTTTCTGTACCAGATTCAACAATATCCGTATACAGTGTCCCTTGCGCTAAGTAATCCATATCTTTTAAACGTTCTGCTTCATCATCAAAGACATAAATAAACTCATTACCGATAATTTTACGTTTTTGTTCTGGGTCACTGATGCCTTTTAATTTTGATAAGAAACGTTCTTTTGCATCAATGCGGATAATGTTCATATGGAACCCATCACGGAATGTCTCCATGACCATGTCGCCTTCATCTTTACGCAGGAGACCGTGATCGACAAAAATACACGTCAGTTGATCGCCAATCGCTTTATGAATCAGCGCAGCAACAACAGATGAATCAACGCCACCACTAAGGCACATAATACTTTCTTGTCGCCGACTGTTTCTCTAATCTTTTCAATTTCTTGTTCAACAAAGTTCGCCATCGTCCAGTTACCTTGACAATCACTAATATTGAAGACAAAGTTTCTTAATAAATCATTACCATAGATAGAATTTCTTACTTCTGGATGGAACTGAACGCCGTAGATCTCTTTTGATTCATGACGCATCGCCGCAATCGGTGTTGATGGGTTTTCTGCCTCAACAGTAAAACCTGCTGGTGCCGCGACAACTTTATCACTGTGGCTCATCCAAACCGTTTGCGTATCTGGTGTACCAAGGAACAGTTTAGCCCCTTCATTGACCGTAATATCTGCCTTACCATATTCACGGTGTGTTGAACGTTCGACTTGACCACCAAAATGTTTCGTAATTAACTGCATACCATAACAGATGCCCATAACTGGAATACCTAAATCAAAGATATCCGGGTTTAACTGAAAGCTATTGTCATCATAAACACTGTGTGGGCCACCTGAAAGAATAATCCCTTTCGTTCATCGCTTTAATTTCTTCTGTTGTCAGACGGTGTGAGTGAAGTTCACTATACACGCCAAACTCACGAATACGGCGAGTAATCAATTGATTATACTGACTACCATAGTCTAATACAAGAATCATTTCATTGTTTAATTCCAAATCGTCACGCTCCCCTTATTGTTTGTCTGTAAAAAATAACCTCTGTCTATAAAGACAGAGGCAGAATAATAGCAACACTTATCCTGCCTCTATAGTCAGGAGTTTTAAGGACTCCCGGTAGAAACTCTCGAACCATATTATCGAGGATATACAGAGGTTAACGGCATTAATAATGTTTCTATTCTATCAGTGCTCTTATAGTCGGTCAAGATAGAATTGACTTTAAGACGAATAGATAGAATTTTTCGATAGCTTGAATCGTTCCTTGATCCGTTAATGCCCCGTAAAGAAAGTCTTCATATACATGAAATAACTCACTAAATTTGTTTGTTTCATAGCGTCGATCAAGCCTTTGACCATACAGGGTTAATGTCTCACCACTAAAACGCGGACGTTACTTAATCTCAATAACCAAAACAAACGTTTCATCGCCATCATGACGTCTTTTTCGGTTGTGATTGGTAAGTAATGTTTCGTCATCATAAACAGGAGTACCCGGCGCCAAAAAACAGCCAGGCATATCACCCCTACACTACTTAATATACCAAAGACAATGACTACCATGCGCCAATCGACGGCAGTATTTGCCTTGTTTTGAGTCGTTTCTTCTACTGCGACTTCCTCATCACTTTGTTCAGGCTCCTGTTCTGTTTCAGGTGTGTCTGTCTCTTCTTCAAGGTCTTGCTCACTATCCAGTGGTTGATCATCTTCTGTCGTTTCTGATTCATCAACCATGACTTGACGTGGTGAACTAAAACCAACCGTCGGCTCAAACGGCATCCAGCCAATATCTTCAAAGTACACTTCTACCAGCTATGGGCATTATTTTGTCTCACTTCATAATAACCTTCACTATTTTCTGTCCCCGTATTAAACCCCTTTACCCATCGGGCAGGAATACCGACAGATCGTAACATCACGACCATGGACGTTGAGAAATTATCACAATAACCGACGCGACTTTCAAATAAGAATTGATCGACATAGTCTTCTCCAGGTTCTGGTGGTTCTACTTCCGTTGTTTGATAGAGGAAACCACTCTGTTTAAAATAACGTTCCATCCGCTGAGCAATGCGGTAAGGATTTGTTTCTTCTCCCTTAATCTCATCCGCTAGCTGATGAACGCGATCAGGCACAGCATTTGGTAATTGAATGTACACTGGATCTATCTCCCAGTAAGGCATCTCTAGCTGATCAAGAATGACTTGTTCATAAACTGGCGGTTCATAAAATATATTAACCCGTTGATTATTAGTAGTGTCAATGGCGTCAAATAAACCGATACGCTGATCGTATAAATACTCTCGGTCGTCGTATGTTAATCCTGCTAAGTTGTAAGGATAAGCGATGCGATTGAAATTTGTTCCTTCGTTATAATACACCTCGGCCATTTGCATACCTAATGCACTTTGTTCGTTACGATACGGCAGGTAAGTAGCTCTTCAGCTCTTTCCCACCCCGTACCGGTATAGACTTCCTTCGCGTCTACACGCCAGTAATTAGGCTCTTCAATCGATGCGGTAAATACAAGCGCATCATTGTCTGCAAGACTACCACCTAACACAGAATCATCTTCACCGTAACCGATCCGTCGATTCGTCTCACCATCTGAAAAGCCCTTTGTTAGAAACGGTACAGGATCAGGCCAACTTGGTTCTTTTACTGGCAAGTCATCAGATAGAGCGATAAATAAAGCAAACATTAAAACCAGTGGAAAGAGAAGCCGGAGGAAAAAGTGTCCGCCAGTAAAAGTTAGACGCTCTTGTACCATTTTCTTTCTATGACTGTTCAACACAAGTATACTCACTACAAGAACAATCGTAATCAAGATCATTGGTTGTAACTGATAGGGCGTAAACGTATCCATGACTGTTAAATAGATCAATGTGAGCGCAGTAAAAACAAAGACGCGCTGCCGTTTCACTAACCAGTAATCCATAAGATAGCTGATTGTCATAATTAAAAGCAAGACGAGAAGCATCTCACCCAGCGGCGTCACAGCATCAAAATCTCTCGAGATTAAAGCATCGAGATTAACTTGAAGTACGTGATAAATCTCTTCAAACCATTCTTTTGTAAAAATTGCCTTTGCTACATATAAATAGTCCAGAACAAATAAAGCGGCAACTACTTTAAAGAAAAGCGACAGCCATGTGGGTAACCTCAACAAACTTAATAAAAAAATAACCGCACTAAATAAGACAAGGACCTCACCAAAAGCAACGACCTCAAGTGAGATGAGTGGGTGCAACCATAATAAATACATTAGGAATCCGGTGACATACACCATACCCCCAAATATACTATCCCAAAGGCGGCTATTATTAGGTCTCATGTCGATCACCTCCAAACACCATGTCTGGTGTAAGATGGTAAGAGATTATTCCTGACGGGGGCTGTTCAGTTGTTGACGTTAATATCAGTAGACCGTTTTGCTTTTTTAGTTGATACACCAAAGCTTCTGGTAAATTGTTTGACTCACGACTTGAGATAACAACAGGGGTCACCCCTTTTTTTAAAACAACGTGCGATGCATCATAATGAGAGACATCTAGTTGTGCAAGCTTTTGTAGTTTTTGCTTGGCGGGTAGTGATTGATCAAATGACCGTTCATGAAACGATGCTAAATTGACGTAAAAAGATCGCTTATGGATATCAAATAAGCGCATAAAACTATACAAGATCGCAACCGCCCATTCATCATCACGAAGATTAGCGTGAGGATCTAAAAAAAACATCACTTTTTCTTCTGGTTTAGGATCAAATTGTTTAGTGAAAAGCGTGTCTTGTTTTGAACTTTTTTTCCAATCAATTTGACTGATTTTATCGCCACTCACATATTCTCTTACCCCAGCCATATCTTCACGCCGTTTATGATAAGGGTGCAATTTCTTCGTTACCGCTTGAAATGCCCAGTTCATGCTACTTTTCTCAGCAGGGATAAGGATAGGGTAGCTATAGATCGCTTGATTAACCTCGATCTGGGTTGCTTTCTTTGTGAATAGAAACATATCTTCAACGGTGACATTGACCCCTTCTAGGATATGCTTTCCTCTAGGAAGTTGATGTAACGTAAAGGTCAGCTTTGTTTCACGCTTGAAACTGACTAGAACTGTTCGCGTTGGTTTCTCTGTCCGCGTTGGCCACGTCTCATCAAGAAAAGCCTTTACGCCGGTAAACGTTGTGTTTAACGAGTGTGGCAACGAAAGTTCAACAGTTAAAAACATCAGGGGGAGTGGCAATGGTCGTTTTAATTTGACCGTAACAACAGCACTCTCGCCTGCTTCTAATTCATCGTCATCAACGGTTAACGTCGCTCTTATCTGGTTGATGGGGTACAGCATCATAATAAAAAGATACACTAATATACCACACACCGCATAAAATAACGTATAGCTCACCGCCCCACCTTGAAACATCGCATAGCTATAAAACAGAAAACCAATCAACAACAGTTGGACGGTCTTAAAGATATAACAGCGTCGCCTCATACCCGGTCATCCTCAACCGGAATATCAACTTGACTCATGATCTCTGTAATGACGTGTTCAACGGTAAGTTGTTGATACATCGCTTCATCCGTTAACAACATCCGGTGACAAAAGACCGCGGGCACCAGTGTCATCACATCATCTGGTGTCACATAGTCACGTCCCATTAAATAAGCATATGCTTTCGTCGCTTTTAATAAATTAATGCCTCCCCTTGGGCTCACACCAAGGGCGACTTGATTGGCTTTTCGTGTCGCTCTTACTAATTCTAAAATATAACGTTTAACGATGTCGGACACATGAACTTTTTCTACTTCTTTTCTAATATTCAACACATCTTCTTGCGAAAGAATAGCAACCAATTGGTTAAGCGGTTGGTTTGTTTCATTCATCGACAACAATAACAATTCTTCCTCAAATGTCGGGTATCCCATATTGACCTTCATTAAGAACCGGTCTAGTTGTGCTTCTGGTAAAGGATAAGTGCCTTCATATTCTACCGGATTTTGTGTAGCCATAACAAAGAATGGTTCATCAATTGACATCGTTGTACCATCAATCGTCACACTATGCTCTTCCATTGCTTCAAGTAAGGCCGCTTGTGTTTTAGGACTCGTACGGTTGATCTCATCGGCAAGAACAATATGACTCATGACAGGTCCTTTCATGTAGGTAAACGCGCCTGTTTTCGGCTGATATATAGACACACCTAACACATCACTCGGTAGTAAGTCAGGGGTAAACTGAATTCTTGAAAAATCACATCCGAGTGTTTTCGCCAGTGCTCTCACAAGCATCGTTTTACCAACACCTGGTACATCTTCAATAAGTAAATGTCCGCCACTTAAAAGACTCGTAAGGCTCATCATAATCATGTCACGTTTCCCTACAATCACCGTTTCTATTTGATCGATACATTTGGTTAGTTGTTCATGGTATGTCGTCATCGAGATTCCTCCATCTATAGTTAATGAGTAAATATTTATATAAAAATAGCCTGCACATAGTCATTTGCGATAGAGTGATTATCGCTACTATCTCCCTCTATATTACAGAAAGACAGCAGTTATTGGAAGTTTTTCAACTGAATTTGAAGAAAAATCTACCCAGTGCTGTGAAAGTGATTCATACGTTCTTCAGTATACGGTTATTCTTGGAGATTTAAACGCTCGCATCACGCAAAAAATAGAAATAGACGATGGATTGAACCACCGCCTATTTCTATTTTTTGCTCATGCTTATTCATCTATTTTTCACTTGAACCCACTAGCCAATAATCATTTTTGCCTCTGGATACTTATACATATCTTTTGTCGGCTTCCCGCGAATGATAAAGAGGAAGGAGAAAATCCCGATTCGGCCAACAAACATCATAATCATAATGACGATTTTACCAATCATCGATAACTCACTGGTAATGCCTAGGCTAAGACCCGTTGTACCAAAAGCAGAGAATACCTCAAACGCAATAGCCGTATTAGAAAACGGCTCAGTGATCGACATCACAAAGATGGCCATCATACACAGCATAAAAGCAGTTGTTATAACGATAAAACTTCTTAAGACATCTTGTCTTGAAATTTCACGTTTAAACACTTTGATATTAGTATGACCTTTGGCATAATGAAAAATCGACAGTAACATAATCGCAAAAGTGGTTGTTCTGACACCACCGCCAACGCTACTAGGTGAGGCGCCTATAAACATAAGTAACGATAACACCATCCACGTCGGTGATTGAAACTCACTCACATCCATCGTACTGAGTCCACCGTTACGCGTCGTAATCGACTGAAACAGGCTGTAAAAGAACGCGTCAACCCCTGAGACATCTTGAAAGAAGTGCGTCCGCTCAATCAAGTAAATCATACCAGCACCGAAGATCACCAATAAGAAAAACGTTGTGGTTGTTAGTTTAGTGAATGTTGAAAATCGAAACACCTTCCGACGTTCTTTCCCTCTTAATGCCCATTGTTGTAGTTCGATGAGTACTGGAAAACCAATCGCACCAAGAACGAGTAACACCATATTAATAATTTGAACATAATAATCACCCGCAAATGGAATGAGAGAGTTACCGGTAATATCAAACCCTGCGTTCGTCGTTGCACTAACTGCCGCAAAGAACCCTTGTACCCATGCTTCTTGCCACGTATCGAAGTAAGCTAAATAGCGTAAACTGAGTAAAATGGTTCCAATCACTTCAATAATTATCACGGTTCTTAAAATAGTTAACATTAACTGGACAAGCCCTGATAAGGTTGAACGGTTTTGATCAACTGAAATGAGTTGGCGTTCTCTAATACCAATTTTTTTACCGAGTAAAATATAAATCGTCGTACCTAAAGTCATAATGCCGATCCCGCCAAACTGTAAGATAAACGCAAAGGCAAAATAACCAATCGTATTATACGTCTCACTTACGGAAACGACAGATAAACCGGTCACACTAATGGCACTAATTGAAGTAAAAAGCGTATCAAGTAAACTTACATTAACTCCCGGCATTAAAAATGGAGGAAACAGTAAGATGGCTGTTGATATAAGAATTGCTGATAAATAGTATAAAACGATTAACTGCACCGTCGATAGTTGTTTAAAGGTCTTTAACGGTATTTTAAAAAGGGCCATCGTCTGACCTCCTAAAGCATTTTTGCAAATCAATTATAGTCTAACACAATCGCATAAGAATCGTTAGTGAAAAAAAGTTTTTCTATTATTCCGTCTGATTACAGTAACATTAATATTTCCATTGATTTCTTCATAGTTTCATGACATAATTTTTGGTAACAGGAGGTTTTTTAACTTATGATTAACGAAGAAAATATTCATCTATTTCAAGCAGCACTCAATCATACACATGTCGGTCTCGTTATTACAGACCCATCTTTAGATAATCATCCCATTATTTTTGTCAATGAAGGCTTCACCCAGCTCACCGGCTATAGCGCTGAGGAAACTATCGGGAGAAACTGCAAGTTCCTTCAAGGAAGCGAGACGAGTGAAAGAACCACCCAGGCAGTTAGAGAGGCCATACAAAACCGCGAATCTATTACGGTACAAATCTACAACTATACGAAATCGGATCAAGGGTTCTGGAATGAACTGACGATTGATCCAATGTGGGTAGAAGAACAAGGCGAAGAGAAACTTTACTTTATCGGTATCCAAAAAGATGTGACTGAACTAAAAGAAAAAGAACGCCTGTTACAAGCCGCCTTAGACGAAATGGAACACTTATCGACACCGATTGTCCCGATTACGCGTGAAATTTCTGTCTTACCGTTAATCGGCACGATTACCCAATCTCGGTTAGAACAACTGACCAATACCATCTCAAGTTACTTAACCACATCCAAGAATGATTACCTCATTCTTGACTTGTCTGGCTTATTTGAAGTAGATACCTATGTTGCTGCCTCATTGCTGAAACTTCACGATCTTACAAAACTCGTCGGGACACAACTTGTCTTAACTGGTATCCGCCCGGAACTAGCCATTAAAACACTTGATTTTGGTGACCACCTTAAAGGGTTGACAACTTATCTTACAGTAAAAGACGCGATTAAATCTTTAAAAATTTAATACGTGAAACAGTAATGAGCGAATAGATATTACATCTACTCGCTCATTATTATTCGTCCTTAAGTAACCTATTATTTCTTAGTAAACCATTCCGTGATTATCTTCATTTGTAACACACTTATCCAACTAAACTTAAAGTGTTGTCCGATGAAGTTATTCATAACGGCAAACTTTAGGTGGCAGACCTGTAGCTTCTTCATTGCAGGTGTCTCGATACGATTTAACTCTAACATGTGTTTTCTTTTGACCAATGTCTGAGAGCGACTAAACCGATGAAGATAATCTAGTCTTAATACACCCTCACGTATGGCATAACCTTTTAATCGATATTCAAGATAATAGAAGACTCCTCGACCTATTAATAGACTAACCACAGCTAAAATCAACCACCAACGCACATAAAAAAAGAAGCCAATGATGCTTGGAATGAGTATAAGCAGTGAAAAGCGGACCATTCGGTAAAAATAACTGATGGCATCCGTTCTTTCGAGCTTAACATCTTTCATGTCATATTCAGGTACACATTGTTTTAAAAATGTATTCACTTCACGACGCCTAAGCAGTGGATACAACAATAATCTCCCTTCAGATTTAGCGTCAAATTCACCGCCCGCAAAATCAACATAACAGCCAGACCAACCAAAGGGCATCCGGAACAGGTTTTGTTTAAACGTGATGGCTTGGATCCGGTTAATATGTAATTGCGTCTCTTTTTTCTCAATCAGGCCATGTTTGACGACTAGATAATCACCTTCACGGTGCAAAGAAAACTGACCATACTTTAATAGAAAACTGATGACACCAACAGCAATCATCATCGTAATATATACCGATACAAGCACAATCCAAACAACCATCGATTGCTTTAACACCCATGATTCTGACGCTTGATAGATATCTTCTGGGAGATAGTTGCTTAATTCAGGGGGGATAACAGCCGCAATGGCTAATAAGGTCCCGATTCTCCCCGTTGTCACACCCGCGGCAAGTAAGCGGTAAATACTACTATGCCAATCATCTTTTTTATCGCCCTCCATTAGATGTGACGGTGTAAAGTCAGTGACATTGCCCAGTGGTAAATCATTCGTGAATTGATACTTTAATCGCCTCGCAAGTTCAAGATCAATCGCTTTTAATTCCCCGTCAACATTGACATCACTACCGGCTGTTTCTATTTTTAAGTTGGCGAGATTGAATACTTGATGAAAAATATGTTGATTCACATGCATTGAATGGATATTTTTTGTTTTAATGGTTCGGTCATGACGCACAATAATACCTTGGGTGATTTGTAACGCATCCGGATGAATCATGTAACGGAACCGGTGCCACTTAAACCAACTTATCCCGGCAAATACTAGTATGATCACTAAGATAAATATCAGGACAAAGATAACAGAGGAAGTATGAAACCGTTCCGGCAACAACGTATTAATATCAGATGAGCCTATGAAAATAACACCAGAAATCACCAACCAAACACTGTCTTTCATTAACTTAAGAAAAAATAACAATATCGCCAACGGATGCAGCTTATGTTGTTCATTCATCTTCTATCACCCTTGCACGCACGGCAATGTCATTTCTCAACCGATCCGCTTCTTCACTCGGTAAAGCCGGAATCTCATGTGTCGTTGCGGCCGTTGATATCGTGACCGTCATCAAGTTATATTTTTTCAAGATCGGTCCTTGTTTTGTATCGACATGTTGAATGCGAGTCATAGGCACAAGCGTCCGCGTCACAATGATGAGTCCACGCTGAATATAAATCTCATCTTCTAAAATCTCATAGCGAAACCGTTTAAAGCGAATTTTCGGTATAATAATAACATGAAGTATTAGCTCAATTAAGGGCACACTTGCAGCTATGCCAACAATAAACCGCGGCCAGTCAAATCTAAATACAAGATAAGTTATTGATGCTGCAATAATCATCAGTATCATAAACATGATCATGCCCGCAATACGCCATACGGTGATGGCCTCTTTCGCTAGCTGATATTTTGGTGGTTGTCTCATAATCTCTATCACTCCTTGTTGGTGTTTATCCTTACAAATATACAATGGATTCCCATCACCATATTACTATAATTCAGGCACCATGCAACCTATTCTTATTTTTTGATTCTGCTTTTTAACCTATGTAAAAAAAGCAACCGACGTCTCGGTTGCTTTCTCCCTATCATTTTTAGCTCATCTGAGTCTTGATGGATTATGCCCACCACATATCGGCTGGTTGGTCATAAATCAACACAGATTTTAAGTTCTCAACCGCACGCATAAACCCTTCATCAATCGACATAATGGGATCCTCATGTTCAATACTTACCACATGATCATAGCCATACGTACGTAAGGCGCTAATAATATCACTCCATACTTTTACCGAGTGACCATAGCCTACTGAGCGGAATGTCCAAGCACGTGATTGTACTTCGCTATACGGCTGCATATCAGTTAAACCGTACATATTCACATGTTCTTGGTCAATATACGTATCTTTTGCGTGGAAGTGATGAATCGCATTGGCTTTTCCAAGAATCTTAATTGCTGCCACGGGATCAATCCCTTGCCACCACAAGTGACTTGGATCAAGGTTTGCTCCAATCGCGTTACCTGTTTGTTCACGTAATTTTAGCATCGTATGTGGCGTATGGACTAAGAAACCAGCATGCAGTTCTAAACCAATTTTGACATTGTTTTCTTCGGCAATTGTGTTAATTTCTTTCCAGTATGGGACAAGTTTTTCTTCCCATTGCCACTTGAGTACGGTACTGTATTCTTCTGGCCACGGTGTTACTGGCCAGTTTGGATACTTACCATCTTCCGAATCCCCCGGCGTACCAGAGAACGTATTGACGACCGGAATGTTTAATAACCCCGCAAGTTTAATTGTTTTGACTAACGTTTCATGCGAGTCTTTTCTAAAAGCCGCGTCTGGTGAGACGGGTTCCCGTGGCAACTAAGGGCACTGATCGTTAAACCACGTGATGTTACCTTTTCTAAAAAGGCTTGTCTTTCTGCTTCACTATTTAGTAACGCATCGAGTTTTAAGTGCGCATCACCTGGATAGCCACCTGTACCAATTTCAACCGCATCTAACCCAGCATTTTTCACATAATCTAACATCTCTTCGAGATTTTTATCCGCAAATAATACGGTAAAGACACCTAATTTCATTCTATTCGCTCCTTTTCATTCACTTTTCATACGCATCGCACCGATTCTAATCAAACACGATCTGATTATTTAGTTTAATTTAATCGTTCGACCTGTTTGACTTGATTCCATCGCCGCTAGAATGATGTCTAATGACTTCTTACCTTCCACACCATCGATTAAAGGTTTTGTATTCGTTCTCACCGATTCAACAAAGTGACTAACGACACCTGTAGCTGTTTGTTGACCTTCTTCATTCGATTGGATTTTTCCAATTTCATAGTTAACTTTACTGCCATCCGTATACGTGGCAATCAAGCTATAATTTGGATCATCTTCAAGACGTAACACACCTTTTTCCCCGTAAATAACAGTGGCATTACTTTCGTTCACTTTATATGCCCAACTCGCTGTTAATGTGCCAATCACTCCTGAAGTACTCTTTAAGAGACACACAGCGTTATCATCTACCGTAATATTATCTTTCGCATTCGTTTCAACCATCGCTGATACATCGGTAAACTCTTCACCTAGAATATAGCGAATAAGGTCAGCTTTATGGACGCCTAAATCTCCCATCGCACCAATTACCGCGTCTTCTTTTCTAAAGAACCATGAATCTTTACCGTCAACACTCCAACCTTCTGGACCACCATGCCCAAACGTCGTACGGAAGCTATATACTTTTCCAATCGCTCCTTCTGCGATCAGTTCTTTTGCCTTTTTATGCGAGCGAACAAACCGTTGATTGTGAGCAATCATTAATGTTTTACCGCTCTTCTCACTTGCTTCAATCATCGCTTCTGCTTCTTCTTTCGTTGTTGCCATCGGTTTTTCACATAACACATGAGCGCCACTTTCAAGCGCCGCAATCGAGACTGGTGCATGCAGGGCATTTGGTAAACACACACTGACAAGATCAATTGTTTCATTCTTTAATAGTTCCTTATAATCGGTATAAACTGTACCGCCGTATACTTCCTTTACCGCCTCTGCACGTGAGGCAACGATATCACATAATGCCACAATTTCGACTTCGTCATTCTGATGATACTCTGGAAGGTGACGATGTTTACTAATACTCCCACAACCAATGACTGCTACTTTTAATTTACTCATATTCAAATCACTCCTTCATATTTTAAAAACGTCATACTTGTTTGAATGGCTTCAAATGGATCGCCTTCGGTTTGATCTTGTTCAACAATCCAAAAATCAGGTGTTGCTGTCGTTAAGATAGTAGATAAGTCTGTCCGACCGGTACCTAACGGTGCAAAGGTTGCTCGTTCATCTTTGGTCATATCTTTTAAATGAACCAATTCGAGTTGGTCTTTATATTTGTTGATCCACTCAATCGGATCTTCATTCGCTTTTTGAATCCAATAGACATCTAACTCTAGTTTTAGCCCATTGACTGTTCTTAGTAAGTATTCGAGAACGTTCTCACCGTCATTATAAGGTTCTAACTCAAAATCATGGTGATGATACAGTAAGTCCATGCCATGTGATTGAAGTTCCAGTTGAATCGACTGTAAGACTGATGGTAAATCTTGATAAAATTCATGGGTTCGGTCTTCTGGTAAGATAAACGGACAAACCACGCGGGTATTCCCTAATAATTTTTGTTCGTCAATGACTTTATCTAAATGATTAATCAAGTCTGTTAGCGGGACGTGGCTCCCCGCGACTTCTAAATCTAAGTCATCAAGCGTTTCTTTTACTTCCTCTACCGTTAAATTACCATAACCGGCAAGTTCGACGCCTTGAAAGCCGATGGCTTTCACTCGTTCTAATGTCTGTTTCATATCTCGTTCACACGCTTCACGTAAAGTGAAGAGTTGGATTGCTACTGGTATCATATCCTCATCCCTTCTTTGAAATAGATTCTAGTGGCTCGCTGTTACCATATGTCGGCTGATTTGTGTCCGTTACGTTCAACCATTGAACGGCATTTTTAATGACGGTTTGGATCTCTTTATTATGGTACGTCGGATACGTCTCATGACCTGGTCTAAAATAAAAGACTTTCCCACGTCCACGTTTATATGTCGCCCCGCTTCTAAAGACTTCCCCGCCTTCAAACCAACTCACAAAGACTAATTCATCGGGGGCTGGAATATCAAAATGCTCCCCGTACATTTCTTCTTTTTCAAGCTCAATATAACTCCCTAACCCAGAAACGATTGGGTGAGTCGGATCAATCACCCATAGACGTTCTTTATCATCCGCTTCACGCCATTTTAAATCACAACTGGTTCCCATAAGCTTTTTAAAGATTTTGGAGAAGTGACCTGAGTGAAGGACTAATAAGCCCATGCCATCTAATACACGTTGTTGAATCTTTTCTACCCACTCATCCTTTACTTCATCGTGAGCAAGGTGTCCCCACCAAATTAATACATCCGTTTGATTTAATAAATGATCGGATAACCCATGGTTTTCTTCATCCAATGTGGCCGTTGTGACCTCGTGACCTGCCTCTGTCAAAAAGCTTTTAATTGCCCCGTGAATACCTTCCGGGTAAATCTCACTGACTTTTGGATTTTTTTGTTCGTGTCTATTTTCATTCCAAACTAAGACTTTCATCCTAATAGCCTCCCTTTTATCTTTTCTCATGTTATATGATACAAATGACTGTTTTTAGAAATTTACACGTTGTCTTTCTTTTCCTGATTGATACACCGCATTGATCATTTGTTGCGTCTTCAATGCTTCTTCAGCTGGGATGTATAATTCTTTGGCTTTTCCTTGGAGCACATCATAATAATTATTGATCTGTTTTACGTGACTGACACCCCAATACCCTTTCACACCAGAATCATACGTGAATGTTTCAAGGGGGTTATGATCCGCAATAAAAGTACGTCCATCATGTAAAGTTACCGTTGCTTTATCCGCAACCATCTTCGCCACACCTTTTTCACAGTGCAATTCAATTTCAACGGGGGCGTCATACGTATAGTAATTAATCGCATGGAAGGCTGTTACAACACCATTTTTATAAGCGATAACGCCTTCAGCCGCATCTTCCACCTCAATGATTTCATGCGCACGGTTACTGATTGAGGCATCAACATACTTTAATTCACTATCAACGAACCAGCGCATTAAATCCATTGTATGAATCGCTTGGTCAATAATGACACCGCCGCCTTCTTTATCCCATGTTCCTTTCCAATCACTGTTTTGATAGTATGCATCCGATCGGTCCCATGTGACTTGTAATTTACCAGACTTCACGGCACCTAATTCACCTGAAGTCAACATATTCTTGATTAATTGTGAACCTGGGTTGTAACGATTTTGGAAAATAACACCGAGCGTGACGCCGTTTTCCTTTGCACCGTCGATCATGGCTTTGGCATCTTCATAATTGATCGCCATCGGCTTTTCTGTCATCACATGAATCTTTCTTTTTGTCGCAGCTAATGTTGCTGGTGCGTGTAAATAGTGCGGCAAGCAAATATGCACAACGTCAAGCTGTTCAGCATCCATCATTTCTTCGTAATCATCATATGCTTTTGTATTTAATTGCTTCGCTTTTTCATCCGCACGGTCTTTTTTCACGTCACACACCGCGACAAGTTCTGCATCGTCTCTTTCCATGACACTCGCTGCGTGCATCGGGAAAATGTTCCCGCATCCAATGATACCTACTTTTAATGTTTTCATTAGTATTCGCTCCTTTTTATTAAACGTTTTCATTATCTGATTTCACTTACGTTTTATTTGATTAACTTTATCTTACCGTCTCTTTCTCTTTTTTCATATAGATGATATGATGAATTCATATCCTATCTTGCTACAAATGGAGGAATCTTTTTATGCACATTGATCACTGTAGTTACTCATCACACACAGATGGTTACCACGACTTGCGTCGTGACGGTTTTGATCACTTTTTAATTCGCGTCCAAACTGAAGGAAAAGGTGAAACAACGATTCGTAAGAATACGTACCAACTAGAACAAGGATCCATCATCTTCGTCCCGCCCAACACGCACTATGAACTCACGATTGAACCGAATCAATTAAGCGGGGATTATCATTTGCTTGTTACGGGGGATTGGTTACAGCGTTGGTGGGAAAAGCTTGACCGACCGGATTTTGCTGCGCTATCATCAACCGATACGATTGTCACATTGTGGCGCTTATTATCAACGGAAAATTTACGTCCGAGTCATGAACAAAATCACGACTTGAACACGCATCTATTTAAAAGCATCATGTTGATGATTGAACAAGAAATAAAGGCGCGTCACTCGATTCAGCGGCCATTTATTGTGACACGGATGATGCGTTATATAGAAGAACATGCGCTTGAACCGCTGACACTTGAAGATGTCGCGTCGCAGTCGATTTAAGCGTATCCCGTGCCAGTCATTTATTTAAAGACCATACGGATAAGACGATGATCCAGTACGCTCAACACATCAAATTAGAAGCGGCCATCAATCAAATGAAATATACGAATATGACCCTCGAGCAAATTGCTTTTACGTGTGGCTTCGGAAACTATCCTTACTTTCATCGCCTTTTCACCAGGGAATATCAACTATCACCGAGTAAATACCGGAAAAGCCATTAAAAAAGACATGGAGTAAGGTTAAGCCCGCTCCATGTCTTTTTATCTTTTTATCTTTTCTTCATCACATTCCTTTACTTCACCGCTCCATCTGCCACACCTTTAATGATATGTTTTTGGGCAAAGAAGTAAATAAGAATGACCGGAATAATCGCAAGCGTTAAACCAGCCAGCGCTAGATGCCACTGCTTCGTATATTGTCCGAAGAAGAAGAACATGCGTAGTGGGATCGTTGCGTAAGCTTGACTTAAGACAAGCGACGGCAAGAGATAATCATTCCAAATCCAAATGACGTTTAAAATCATCACGGTCATCGTAATTGGCTTAAGCATCGGGAAAATAATTTTCCAGAAGATTGTCCAACGTGAGGCGCCATCAATCATCGCTGCTTCATCAAGCGATACCGGAATCCCTTTCACTGCTCCGTGGTAGAGGAAAATAGATAAACTCGAACCAAAGCCAAGATACATAAAGATTAAACCTGATGTATTCAGCATGTTAACCTTACCGAAAATAGAGATTAACGGAATCATCACCGATTGAAACGGAATCAACATCGCCGCGACAAAAATCAAGAAGATCCCGCCACTAAGTCTGCTTTTATTTCTTGAAAGGGCGTAAGCTGCCATCGATGAAAAGATGATGATAATCAGAATGCTGGATACGGAGACGATTAATGAGTTGGTTAGCGCATTAAGAAAATCTAAATCAATATAAGCCTGTTTAAAGTTATCGAGTGTGAAAGCCTCAGGTAAAGCAAGCACATTATTAAAGATGTCAAACTTTGTCTTAAAAGCATTCACAATCATGAGATAAAACGGTGAGAGCCATATAAGCGCAATCGTGAGACCGATGATTGTGAGCCACATTTTATAACGTTTCTTTTTCTGATGCATTACATGTCAACCTCCCGTTTTTTATTCCAGTACACTTGTGTTACCGCAACGGCCGCGACTAAAATAAAGAAAATCACCGCTTTTGATTGCGCAAAGGCCATTTCATAACGCGAAAAAGCTGTTTGATATATTTCCATCGCCAACATTTCAGTGGAACCATAAGGTCCACCGTTCGTAAGGGCTAGGTTTTGGTCATATAATTTAAAGGCATTCGACAGTGTTAAAAAGAGACTGACTGTAAATGCTGGTGCCACAAGTGGAAACTTAATGCGCCAGAACCGTTGGAAAACACTGGCCCCATCAATTTCAGCTGCTTCTAATAATTCCTCAGGCACACTTTGTAAATACGAAATATAGATAATCATTATGTAGCCGGCATATTGCCAAACATTTAAAATCACAAGACCCCAAAAACCAGTCTCTGTGGTGGCAAGCCAACCTTGTAAAAACTCCAGGTCCAGTAATCGACCAACCGCATCAAAACCACTTTTAAAAATAAACTGCCAAATGAAACCTAAAATCAAGCCACCGATTAAGTTCGGCATAAAGAAAATTGTCCGAAGACCATTATTAATTTTCATCTTTTGCGTCACGAGTACGGCGAGACCTAGACCAATAATATTCACTAAAATAATCGACACAATGGCAAATTTAATTGTAAACCAAATTGCATCGGTGAAACTTTCATCTTGAAACACCTTGATATAATTTTCAAACCCTAAAAATGTCGTCGCTGTTAAGCCGTTCCAATCGGTGAATGTATAATAAAAGCCATACAAGAATGGATAAAAAACAACGACAGATAGTGCAAATAATGCCGGCAATATAAAGAGCCAAAACGATATATTTTTATTTGTCATGAGCTGATCCTCCCTTTTAAACCTAAGCGACTGGCATATTTTTTCAATATGTCAGTCGCTTAGCCATATCATTATTGTCTAGAGCTTGCCCAGCTTTCTTTCGCGACTTCTAACGCTTCATCAAACGTTGTGTCACCTGCTAAATATTTTTGGAATTCTGTTGCTAATACATCTTCATTCCAACCTACAGGTGTCGCCATAAATGTCCAACCAATCGTTTTCCCATCCACTGAATAGCTGTAAACATCTTGTGATAATGGATCAGCAATACGACTGGCATCATAACCATCGTATGCTGGAATAAATTTAAATTCATCTAATACAAAGTCTTTACCTGTGTCAGATGTATACATCCAGTCAAGGAAAGCTTTTGCGGCTTGGATTTCTTCATCCGAAGCATTTTGATTCACAACCCAGTATTGTGGCACACCTACAGGTAAGTGACCTTCATAATCCCCTTCAAATGGCATCGCCATCATACCAATACCATTTTCGCGAAATCTTCATCCATTTGTTCAACCGTTGGATAAATCCAGTTACCTTGTTGAATCACCGCAACTTTACCGGTTGAGAATAATTGCTCAACTTGCATAGAGTAATCTAAACTAAGTACCGGTTGAACAGAGTACTCATTTTGTAGATCTAACATACGTTTCATTTGATCTGCATATTCAAATGAGATTGACTCTGCTTCAAATGCCGTTAAAATATCATTGTTAAATTCCGGAGCAATATAATTGTTAGGTAAGTGGTTACCCATGACCCATAGCTCTGAAGCAGGTAAAGCGACAACTGCTTCTAAACCTAATTCGTCTTTTTGTTCATCAATTTGTTTAAATGCGGCTTCTAATGCATCAAATGTTGTGAGTGTTGACGCATCAATACCCACAGCATCAAAGATTTCTTTATTATAAATAAGACCATAACCTTCTTGTGCAAATGGTAAACCGTAAACAGCACCATCTTCCTCTACGCCATTTAGTGTGCCATCTAAAGCAAGGGAAGCTGCCTCAGTATCAGATAAATCCGTTAAGTACTCACGATATTCATCTAACTCTGTCGGGCCACCAATGTTAAAGATGACAGGCTCATTACCTGATGCCATTTGTGCCTTAAGTGAGGCCGCGTAATCATTCCCACCACCGACTGTTTGGACACTTAAATTCACATCTTCATTTTCGTTCATGTACAATTGCACTAATTCTTCAAATTGATCTTTGAATTCTACTTTGAACTGAAAGATATCAACATTGACTTTATCGGTTGAATCATCACCTGAATCAGATCCTGAACCAGTGCCTGTTTCATTTCCCCCATTACCTTCATCAACCGTGTCTGATGCGCATGCTGTTAATACCAACATAAATGCCACCAAACCAACCAATAACAGTTTCCAATTTCCTTTCATGTGAACACACTCCTCTTATATTGTTCGCCAAGAAACCGCTTGCACAGATATGTAAAAAAATATCCCTCTCAAAATATTACCTGCGCAAATTTGCACAGCGATACTTTTTCACTAAAGAAATATTCTATGCGCTTTAAATGCAAGCGATTGCATTAACGTTAACCATATTATAACACCACACTTTTGTTATGTAAACGTTTTCTTTATAAGTTTTTACGACAGCATTTTTATATAGCTCTTGTTGTCATGACGATACACTTACAGCCCCATTGAATTTAACTCGTTTCATCCGCTAGAATTTCCCCAAAAGAAAAACACGCTCAAATTAATGAGCGTGCTTCTCTTTTGTGTCTCCCTTTATACGCTAGGAGACGTTTGCGGAAAATTTGTTGGTTTCCTATTCAATTGTCGAGGTGCGTGTAGCATTTACTGCTGACGTACTAACCCGTCACAATTGAAGGCTTCTTTTAACTGTCTTACCCTATTCTGTGGGTTGAACATGTTTGCGATTCAATCCGCAACATTACCTTGACAGTTTTCACGTGCACTTTCACGAAAATGAGTCTTCTTTTGTCTACGATGTCTCATTAGTAAATCTTTTTCACCTAATGATATGTCATCACAATCTGACGAGTCTTTTGACGCCAGTATGGTCAAATTTTCCGCCAAGGCTGTGCAGATCGCATCTCATTCTAAATGTTTCTTTACACATTTAGCTGTTATGTCTATTCTGTATGCCATCATAGAAATAACAATAGATGCATTTGCCTTGTACTAATCTATTCCCGCTTTAAGTTTCAATAAACCTTTTTTACCTCTTTTTTTAAAATTTATGATGTGACTTTATAATTCAAGAAAATTATTTTCAAATCTGATTAAAAAGGTCGGAAAATCCCTTGAGATTGGTATTTTTGTTCGTATTTTTTTGTGAAGTAAGCCAATAGGCGTGTTAGGCAATGTATTTGCATTGATTAACACGCCTATTGGCATATTTTCTTATTTGTTGATATTTAGTTCTTTTGCTGCCTCACCAAATGCTACTTCTTGTTCACTGATGACACTGCCCTCTCTTGTTGTCATATCATAGTGACCTTCAACCAGTTGATAAAAGACGAGGTAATTCTCACCCTCCTTAACGTAAGCGGGCAATTCCAGTATTGTCTTTTTTTCGAATTCAAACGTAACATCATCAGTCAAATTAATTTGGTTTAGAATATTCGCATCTAAAACGTTAAAATATTTATGGTTTTCCGAAATATTGTCAACTTGTAAATAGACAACAAAATCTGATTGAGCCATTAAATAGTCAATGGTTGGATTCTTTACTGTACTGTTTGTTCTATTTTCCGATGGTCGTTCACGAAGTGGATGTGGCGCGTCAATGAATTCCGATTGAGCGATTTCTTTTATTAGTTCAGGTAGGGGTAAATCATTTTCTAACTGTGGATTATTGTGCGTCACTTTATTATCTTCTGTAATGAAGAAATGTCCTTCACCTACTAAGGCGTGGAGTGGCGCCGGATAAAGGTTGCTTACATTTCGAGATAAAAACATTAAACGTTCTTGTCCCTCACTCAGAATCCCATTAACAGTATAAAGATTAATATGCGTATCTGAATGTCCTCTGAGTTGATCTTTAACTTCCACTACAGCCTCGTCAAATCCATTATCCATATACGAAACATCAACCACACGACCAGTCACAATCACATCAGAATGTAGGACATAATCATCAATGGTCTCAAACTCCATTATAAACTGTGCAGCATCTGGGGAATGACTAGAATCAGCCACATTTTCTGCTGTTTCCATCTCTCTAGGCACTGTTGATTCATCACCTCCGGTCTTATCTGTGGTTTCCATTATGAAAAAAGCTATCAGACCTACAGTGGCAAGAACCATGATCGTTTTTTTAAATGTCATGATTAAACCTCCTTATTTTAATATGCATAAATCGGACTTAAGTGCTGGATATTCCTATTTGTAAGAATGGTTCTTGTAGAATTTGTCGGAGACATGATGTCTGTTGATGAACCGGAATGCCCAAACCATCTAAAGCATGTCCAAGCTCACGGGTAATCGCATTGCGATATTGATTAGTCGAATGACCAGGCCTGTATGTTCAGACGATATGCCGGAGAATTGGCTCAGTAAACCTTGAAGACTTCCACCATACATTTTAAGTGTGGCATTATTGATGTTAGTTGTGGTACCGATTGTAATATTAGCTCTTCCCCACTGATTCCTAGCATGATTTACATGACTTAAAAGCGCACTTGTAGTGAAATCTTGGCTATCTTGTATCCCTAAAACTCTGTATCCAGTTAATGGTGCAGTTCTCCACCTACCAATCGTATGATTCGTTGCAGAATACCAATGACCTAGCGACCCTAATTGCGAAGCACTAACAGCGTACTGGTTACTAAAGAAGATGGAAAATACAAGTATAGCAAGAACAATTTTTTAAAATGAAATACCTTCCATTATTATTTTTTAGACTGATAAATCTATCATGTGAATATAATCTAGATGTACACAGAATCAATTAAGCGCTTACAAAATTTTATAAAAAGTATATAACACGTTATTTAAATTAAAATAATTGTCAATTATGATTATAACACTTACTTACAATTATGCATGCGTTTTTCTAACATTACTATTTTATGCGCAACTAAACGAAACAGAGCGTTTGCGTGCTTTAAGTGACCAATTCTTTTCTCAGAATCTTCGAAAAGAGACGGATCTTGGGTCAATCAGTTTTTTTGCAATGAGGATATCGATTTAATAAAGGGGAAAGAGCTATTTTGCTCTTTCCCCTTTTTGTCTTATTCAATTAAGCCCTAATTATTCTGTTCGAAGAGCAACAACAGGATCTTTCTTCGCTGCCATGCGTGATGGTATGACACCTGCAACTAATGTAAGAATCATACTACCTACAATTAATACTGTTGCAGCTGTTGGCGCAAGTGAAGCAACATTCGCTGTATCCGTCACTTGTTCAATCAGTTGATTAATAGGGATAATCAAGAGATAACTTAATCCCACCCCGAGTGAACCAGAGATAAAGCCAACAATTAGTGTTTCAGCATTAAAGACACGAGAGATATCTTTTTTACGCGCACCGACACTGCGTAAAATACCAATCTCTTTCGTTCTTTCAATAACAGATACGTAAGTAATAATGCCAATCATAATCGTTGAGACAACTAAAGAAATAGCCGCAAAACCAACAAGCACGTAAGTGACTGTATTAATCAAATCGGTCATAATATTACCAATTAATTCTGCTAAATCATTATAAATGATTTGTTCCTCTTCTGGTAAGCCTTCATTGTAATCGTCTAAATAAGCCTTGATATCGTCCTTGGCTTCAAAATTCTTCGGATAAATATCAATCCCTACCGGACGTGACACCGCTCCTAAGTAAATCAAGGCTGTCTCTTTTGCATAATCATCTTGGAATGCTTGATTCGTTAAAACATTCACGTCGCTCTCTTCTTGAGCTTGAGCAATTTCAGAGTCATTTGCTTGTTCAAGTAAATAATCTGTTAAGGCACGGGTATACACAAAGCTTCATCAAAGATACCTGATTCTTCTCCTTCTTTTAGCCGGAGAATACCTGTAACCGTTAATGTTTTACCTGCGTCTTCATTATAGACATCTTCATATCGGGTTGGCGCAATCTCTCTAAAGATTGGGCCTTCTTCAACATAAAAACTATCATTTGGAATAACTTTTAATACATCTTGGCCAATAAAATCAGTGAGTGCATAATCCGCTTCAGGATCCATTCCTAACTTATCAAAGAATGACGTACTTAAACGATTGTATTCATCAATGACCAGTAATATTTCATTTTCATTTTCTGGTAGGCGTGAGCTTCACCCATTAAGTCATACACGTCCAACACAAAATCCGTGTTCGTCGGCATCTCTTGCCAATGCGTACTTCCTATCATTGGCGGTCCAAAGCCCTGGCTTTGTTGCGCTGTAGTATCAAATTTTGTGATACCATCATCACCACTAGTAAGTAGATTAACCCCCACACCTTGGCGATAACTGATACTGTCAACCGCATCAGGGAACTCGTCTTCCATTGCCTCTACATGAGCTAAGAAGTCATCTGTTAGAACGTTTTTATGCAGTTGCATACTTTCTGACGGGTCATATGTGACTAATTCATCGGAGTCAGGAAAAGCCGTTAAACCATCGGAATCGTCCATTGTGCCCGGAGGACCTGCTTGTGTTAAATCAGCTAGTTGTTCATTTGTATCTATCATAATCGGGAAGTTACTTAACGCCTCACCTTGCACAACGTCAAGTTCTTCCGTTAAACCATTTGAGAGGGCAAGTACTAACGCCACACCAATAATCCCAATACTACCCGCAAAAGCGGTTAAAATCGTCCGCCCTTTTTTCGTTAACAAGTTTTTAAAAGAAAGTGACAAGGCTGTTGTCATTGACATCGATGTCTTTTTATTCTTTTTGTTAATAATTACTGGTTCATCCGTCAAATCATCCGTTAATGGATCACTATCTGACTGAATATGACCATCTAAAAAGCGAATAATTCGCGTAGAATATTCTGTGGCAATATCTTCATTATGGGTCACCATAATAACGAGACGCGTTTTAGCCACTTCTCGTAAAATATCCATGACTTGGGTACTTGTGGTTGAATCAAGTGCCCCTGTCGGTTCATCCGCTAAAATAATATCAGGGTTATTGACAAGCGCACGGGCAATCGCCACCCGCTGCATTTGTCCTCCTGAGAGTTGATTAGGCTTTTTATTAATATGATCTTCTAGCCCGACCTCTTCTAATGCTTTCTTCGCTCGTTGTTTCCGCTCATCTGCTGATACACCTGAGAGTGTCATCGCAATTTCTACGTTCTGCAAGACGGATTGGTGACCAATCAAGTTATACGTCTGGAAGACGAAACCAATGGAACGGTTGCGGTAACTATCCCAGTCTTTATCATGAAAATGCTTGGTTGATTGGTTATTGATGATCAAGTCACCTGAATCATAATGATCCAGACCACCAATCACGTTAAGTAACGTTGTTTTACCAGAACCCGAGGGTCCTAAAATAGAAACAAATTCACTCTCTCTAAATTCTAACGATATTTTGTCTAAAACATGCAGATACCGGTCACCAGTACGGTAACTTTTATCGATATCCACTAACTTTAACTTACTCATCTTTGTCGTTCCCCTTCGTTATAAAGTCTGTATTTTTTAATAACCCGCGTTTAAGCATGGTTAATTCCAGTTGGTATTGTTGGCATGCTTCATCAATCGATATCTGATGGGCAAACGTTTCAATAAAGTTATGGAAGGTCACCGCTTTAATTATTTTAAGTAAATGGAAGAGTTCCTCTCTTGTATCAACGAGTAGGATTGAGTAATCAACATATTGAACGAGTTCTTCCATATTTCTTTTCATATCCTCTTTAACCTTATCACTCGTAAAGGCTTGCTCAATTTTATGATTCATATTAAGAAACGCATGTCGAAACAATTGATAGTGCTCTTTTGTTGAATAATTTTCCAACAAACGTCTGAATAATAGCGCTGACGTCTCAAATAGATCACCATTTGTCTCTTTTAAATAGGCTTTTAACCACTCCTTATTAATTTTACCGTAGCTTTCTAACACATACAAAAAAGCATCTTCTTTATCCTCGAAATATTGATAAAAGCTCCCCCGAGGAATACCGGCATGTTTGACGATATTACTAATTGAAGCCTCGTGCACATTCGCGCGTGAAAATTCTTTCTTTAATGCTTCAATTAATGTCTCTCTTTTATCACCATCTAAATTAAAAAATGTCTGTTTGGGCATAACGTTCTCTCCTTATCACATTAAAATGACACCGTGTCACTTTAATACTGTTAAAGTATATATGACACGGTGTCATAAGTCAAAAATTATGCTTTTCGTCTCGTCGACACTTACTCGCAATGATTCCATGACAACCTAATACCTCTACTTATTATTACTTATTCAATCCACGTGCGGAAAAGGAAGACAAAAAAATAAACAGTCAAACGAACCGTGGCGACACAGATTCGTTGACTGTTGCTCTTACGCTACTTTTTTTACTTTTGCTGGTTTTTTAAATACGCCAAAAGGTTGGCCGACAGGTAAAACAACTTGACCAAAGTGTGTATTTAAAACAACAGCGGCACTGCCATAGAATGATAATAAAGCAATTAGTAATTCACTGACGGCCGCAAGCATATGTGTGCCTTCGTACCAGATACCAAAGCTACTTAATGATAAACCAATAAATAAGAAATCAATAAAGACAAAAATAAAGAATAATACTTTATGTGTTTCCATTGCACCAACGGTCATGAAGACACTAAAGATCAGGTAACCAATAAAGGCAACACCGAGTTGGCGTGGATCACTTTGTGCCATCAACGCTTCACCAAACGCCCCCATATCAATTAACCACGTAAATCCAACGCCAAACCAAAATAACCCGAAAGCGCCAAAAGCTGTCGTACCGAAAATATTATTGTGTTTTGCATCTTGTGTCGCCGCAAAGAGTTGCGCTAATCCACCTAAGAAAAATGCCCACGGAATAATGTTTGATACTCCTTCAGTTAAACCTAACTTTTGTGATGATGCGACAAGTGTGACCATCGCCAAACCGAATAAACCTAAGGCAGACGGATCAGCCGTTGTAATTTTTACTTCTTGTTTGTTCAAAATCGTTATCCCCCTAAAAATTCACATATGATGATACTTTACGCTGATTTCAAAGGGAAGTCAATAGTTATTTAACGAACTTAGCAAGAAGTCTCCTTCCTCAAGCTCCGTCAGGAGCTAGGTGGGAGATGAATTGCCAATTGTTGTTATGATTTTTCACTGTCACATCTTTGAAACCGACTTGTTTGTATGTCTTTCCCGGTTTTGTGATATATACATTGTGGGTGTCTTTGATATAAAGACCCGAGGTGGTAAATCCGCTAACAAAGCCAACTTTTCCAAAAATGCGTACAGTGTTATTCAAATGAATACCTTTCATTTCTTTTGTATTTTTTTTGTTGCGTTTTTTTGTTAGGTTCTTGTTCTTTCGACCTTTTCTAGCTGTCGCTTCGTGTAAAGAACGTTTTTTCTTTCTGAATTGTTTGATATAAAACATAGAATTTGGATTTTGTTTGATTTGTTGGATGGCCGATATGGCAATCGCGTCATTATAATGTGTCTTCTCTAGATGAAGTTCTTTTCTTCTTGGCGTTGTTTCAGAACCGTAGATGATTCTAGCATCAGGATATCTACGAAACGTGCGTATTCTTAGGGTATTCATGAATGGCGGTTCTTTATAGGTGGGTACTTTTTTTTCTTTTCTCCATCCAGTGCCAAAGAATGTGTCCTCTTTTGTGATTGTCGCTTGTGTGACAATCTGTGCATACGCTAATTAAGTTTGAAGGTGCATCGCTTCCACCATGGCTTCGATAGATAATATGATGCATGTTAAGAATGTTCCCTTTTTTCTTGCACACTTGACAGGTGTAGTTGTCACGCGCAAAAACAAAGTAACGGATATTATGATACCCAAAGGTATCCCCTTCTTGATAAGCTTTTCCTTGAATGTCTGGATTTTTCATCTTTTGGACATCAAACTTCCCAACTTCAATATGCACTTTTACCTTCGGTAAAAGGGAAGTAAAGGTATCAATCCAAAAGAATAGGTTTTGTGTACGACTTTCAAGACTAGGTGGTAGCCACCCCTTCGGTCTAGGGCTTGTAAAAGAAAGTTTTTTCTTAACCCATTTCCCTTTCTTGTTCGAGAAAACACGCGTTGTTTTATGTTTGAATTTACATTTTCTATAACGTGTTTTACGAGAGCGTCTGCTTCTTCGGTAGATTTTTTTAGTTTCAAGTAGTCCCTTTACATTTTGGCGACATTCAATGTCGCCTTTTGCTAAGACTCTATCTTCTTGCGTAATCGCAACACCTGTGTACTTAGCGCCTAAATCAATACCGACATGCGATTCATGTGTTGTCTCTCCTGTCGGTATTAACATTTGAATCGTAAAAGGTTTGTAGCTTATAATTTTGGCTTTCTTTTCTTTGAGTAACTGTCTTGCTTTTTGGTTTTTACAAGGGTCCAAATTGGACCCTCGCATTGATTTGACGAATACTCTCAAGATTCGTCCTCCTTTTAGAGTTAGTTTCCCTTCGCCAATGTTAGAAAAGCTTCGTGCAACAGGTTGACCACTCCTACCTCTCAGAGTTGTTACAGCGCCTGAACGACAAAATGTACTAGGGAATCATACAAAGCCGTATTCACTTTTCTAACGTAGTCCTCGAAAGACTTAGGCTAGACAATTAGGGCTTTTACAAGCCCCCACTTCAAAACGCGTTAGCGTTTAAGTGGGGGGTAATTGACATATGTGGTTAAAACCTTTGATGCACTATTTTGATCACCCGATATTCTCATGATAGGATTGGGTAAATTAATTGGGATGTTAATCATAACGATAAAAATCTACCGCTAATTGATCTAATTGCTTTTCAGTCACATTTGTTAAACTCATAATCATTTGATATTTAAATCCTTCTTTAATCATATTGGTTGCAATCTTACTTCTTTCCGCCCATGCACCTGTTTGTTTGCCGAGTTTTAAAAGCTTTTGGTCATGCCCAGATTGGTTTATACTTGGACGGTCATGGACCTCTTGTGTATCATTAAATGGCATTTGGGTTATAAGTTGGTAACTTTCATAAATAAGTGCATCGTCCTGCAATAGGTCAGGTAAAGGCCTCTCAATATCCATCGAATGCAGAATATGTTTGAATAGGCCCATCCAACGTTGTAGTGGCGAATCAAGGTGGGGGTCATTAAACTTTGGCAACTCTAAATAATGCATTTCTTCTACATCTTTTAGCGTCGTATGTGCTTCAAAGTCTTTATAACGATAAACAGTATGATAGTGAGGACACTCTTGAAGTAAATTGAAATTGGCAAGCTTAATAAAGTAGGTTTTCTTGATGAGGTGAAAAGGTGTGTTAATAGTAAATTGTTCGTATGTCGTTGGATGCTCAAACAGCTGAAATTGGTTACTATATGTTTCATGTTTAACATAAAGATAAATATCTAAATGTTCTTGTTTTGTCGTTCTTGCTTTGACATGGAGCTGTGTCTCTAAATGATGCGTGTCTTCCGGTCTTTGGTTTTGACGAATATAGACAATCTCACTAATAGGACCACTCAATGTCTCTTCTAAAATGCTGTTCAAAAAATAGTTAAGACGTTGATGTGAATGCGAGATCGATCGACAAAACAGATGGTTAACGACAGTAGCTAATGTAATAGATGAACAATGTGGTGAACTCGACAAATTTCTCACTCCTTTTTCTTTAAATTACCACATAACTCCGACTTTGTAAACGCTTTATTTGTGTATTTATTCACAATTTTCAGTGAAACTCAACATTTTATTCAAAATTAAGTCATTTTCCTGTATCTTTTCATACATTTGATCCGCCGTAATTAAAAAGCCGCGCTTCTAGCAAAGATAATGTTAGAAGAGCGGCTTGATATATTAACTTAATTTTTGTATAAACACCACTTTTAAGTAATGGCTTTCTTTAAAGGTTTCATCATACGGAAAATCTTCCGGCTGTGAGTACGTTTCTAAAATTTTATAAGTCGCCTGTTGATTATGAAACGCACGTTTAATAAATTGCTTAAATTTTTTCATATCAAATCCACTGTAATTCGTTGATGCGACAATGACGCCACCACTCTTTGTTAACTGGAGGGCTTGTTCTAGTAACGCGACATAATCTTTTTGTACACTAAAGACGCGCTTTTTCGACCGGGCAAAGCTCGGTGGGTCAAGGACAACAAGGTCATAGGTGAGGGCGTGTTTTAACGCATAATCAAAATAATTAAAGACATCCATGACCCGAATGTCCTGTGCTTCAAAGTCAATACCGTTCGCACTAAACTGCGCAATCGTCATCGGCAGGCTACGCTTAGCTAAATCAACACTCGTCGTTTTATCTGCGCCTCCTAGTGCCGCATAGACAGAGAAAGCACCCGTATAAGAGAAGGCATTTAACATCGTCTTTCCTTGACTGTACTGCTCTCTAATCCGCTCTCTTACTTCGCGTTGATCTAAAAAGATACCGGTCATTGGTCCATCATTTAAATCCACATTAAACCAAACCCCGTTCTCTTTAACCATAATCGGAAACTCCACACGTTCACCTCTTACGAAATCATCCGCCTCAATATATTTACCCCCTTCACGGAAGCGTTTCTTTTGATAAATGGCTTTGACGGGATAAGCCGCTTCTAAGGCGTCTAAAATATTGGCACGATGTTCATAAATCCCCAAGCTATACCACTGAACGAGCGCACAATCATTGTATAAATCAATGCTGATCCCCCAAGCCCATCACCTTCTCCATTGAAGAGACGAAAAGCCGTTGTTCCTTCATCACGAAACAGTTTTTGACGTTTGCCAATCGCATCGCTAAATAACTGTCTTAACCAATCTGTCGTTAAATAGACAGAGGCGTCTCGCGTAAAGACCCAACCATAGCCTTTATTTTGATGACCGTGATACCCTCTGGCAATAAAGACACCTTCCGGTGTCATTAAATCTAAATAGACACCTTCTGTTTTAAGATCCTCTAATACTGGACTTAATGATTTCGGAATATGTTGGTACCCTTCATAATATTGTTTGACCAATCGATGATCTATCTTTATTTCTACTGTCTCTGTCATAAGTTTACCTCTTTCTTTTCATTGTTAGTATCGTCACTTCATGTTCTTTGCGCTCATTGCTCTTTACCTGACACATGTTTTTCTACAGTTGATAAGTCATTAACTTTAAAATAGATAGCCCGACAAGTAAATAATCACACTAACCGTCACTGAACTACATAACGTGGAGACAAGAACGACTTGTGAGGCATAATCTTTATATTGACTATACTCTTGTGCAATAATGGCACTGTTTACGGATGTTGGCATCGCTGAGCCAATAAACAAGGCTTGTGCCATCACACCGTCTAGACCCGTTACGAGAATAATGAGATAAGCCACCATTGGACCAATCAATAACCTTAAGAGCAAACTCATATACACATCAATCATCGCCGACTTTACATTAATGACAGCTACTTGTGCTCCTAACGTCGTTAAAGCAAAAGCGACCATCGCATTCGCAATATAATCGGTTGGGACAATAATCACATTAGGCAAGTCAATATTGAAATAATTAAACAAAATGCCAGCTAGTAGCGCGTACAAGACAGGCATACGAAAATAACCTAACAGAGCTCGCAGTTTACCCTTTTGATTTTTATTCAGCGAAAATATTCCATAGGAAAACAAAAAGATGTTTTGAAACGTCAACATCAATACTTGAATCGACATCGCAAATGGGTCACCTTGGAACACTAAATCATTCACAGGTATGCCGTAATTACCTGAATTTATAAACATCCCACTGTTTGTAAAAATCGTTTGCTTTTCTTTTGGCATATGTAATACTTTCGCCAACAGTTGACTGATGATAAACACAATAAAAGCAAAAACTATCAAAAAACCAATCACCGTGCCAAATAGCTCAAGATTTAATTCTGTATGATACAGTCGATTAAAAATAAAACCTGGGGCAAGTAAATAAATATTGAGTTTTGCTAGTGTGGATAAATCTAATTTGAATTTCAATTGGACTAAGTAGCCTAGTCCAATCAGAATAAAAATCGGTGCAATAATATCGATTAAAATCATCAATAGCGCTTCGATGATTGTCATCCCCTCTCTTGTGGCCATCATTTTTCTGTTTATATAAGATGGTTAAGTTCCGTATTTAGTTTAGTCTTATTTTAAAACACCCTGAAGATAACGTGCATAATAATCCTCTTGTTGTTTAGTCGGCTGTTGCGTGATTATTTGAGCATCCTCTTGTTGTTCTATATCAACAAGTAATCTTAACGCGCCTCTACTCGTTTGTTCTAGCGTCGTTGACTCAATCACGGAGACATTGAGTACCTGGCTTATTAGCACTTTAAATTGTGGGACTTTAAAAAATCCCCCTGATATATGTACGGTATGAATGTCTCCAGTGACGTTCTTCAACGTATCAAATACATGACGTAAATTAAACATTATTCCGTAGACGACCGCTTTCACCATGTCTGCTTTTGAGTGACTCATTTTTAAACCATTTAATTGACCGGTCCGTCCCGTATCCCAAAACGGCGCTCGTTCACCGTTAAGATGGGGAATAAAGATTAATGACGGATCAAACATCTCAAAATCGAGTGTGTCGATATAAGCATAAACGGCTGTTGTTCCATCAAACAATAAATCATCTAACCATTTTAAAACATTACCGCCATTGTTCACAGCACCACCAATAACCCAGTGCTTATCGTCAAGGTAATAGCAAAACAAACGCCCCTTCTCATCAACGTACGGCTTTGGTACAGTCATCCGGATAGCACCGCTCGTACCAATCGTGAGATGCACATCTTGTGTATTAAGTCCTTCTGAAATATTCGCTAACACACCATCACTCGATCCAATCATGACACGATGAGAAAACCCAAGCGCCGCTCGTATTTTTTCAGTCACCATTCGCGTATGAGTGACTGGGACGAGCTCAGGCAATTGATCTACTTTAAGATCAACGTAAGCTAAAATCTCATCATCATAAGTTAGCGTATCACTATTAAATAGACCTGTCGAAGAGGCTAAAGAAAAATCAAGTTCATGATAACCGGTAAGGTGATACCAAAGATATGTTTTCATATCAATCCATAAGACATTGGTCAGTGTTTGTTTTAACGCTTGACCTGCCTTAGTTTCCTTCAGCCATAGTAGCTTAGCGAATGGACTCATTGGGTGAATCGGTGTTTTAGTTTTAGAAAAAAATGTTTGTGCCTTCGGTGTCTCTTTAAAGATATCTATCACCGTACTTGCTCGTTGATCAGCCAGATCATCAACTTAGTTTGAGGTTGAAAATCTTGGTTTACAGCCATCAAACTATGCATGGCCCCAGACAGAATAATGGTGTCACTTTTTGTTAGCTTGAGTTTTTGTAAACAACCAAAAACAGCTTCAATAATGGTGTCTGGATCTTGTTCAGCTTGACCATGATCTGTGTACATCGTTGGATAGGTTTGTGATTGTTCATCGATCACATAATGGGCGTCATTAAACTGCAGCACTTTCACGGCTGTTGTTCCTACATCAATTGTTACTGTCATTATCATCCCTCGTTTCAATGCGTTCGCTTTTATACACTCGTTTATTATATTTACCCATTCTACCTTAAACCAATAAAAAACGCACATGGTGTTATGTGCGTTAAAAACGTCCCGATTTAAAGATGGCATAGATAAGCCAAAGAAACATACCAACAGCCACAAACGACCCGATCTCAATCACAGGTAGACGCCAGAGAATCGTCGTCTCTCCTGTTAAAGCCGCTCCAACAATTAAACCGACCATAATGATACTAAAAGCCAGTAAAATAATCGCAAATGACAACTGATTGCTCACACGATCCAACTTTTTTAAGATTAAATCAATATCAGGCATCGAAATATCTAGACGAACTTTGCCTTTTTTCACAATCGACCGCAGTTGTTTTAACTGATCAGGTAAGTCGCGCCATAGGCCGTACCAATCAAGCCACTGATTGACTATCCCGTCTTTCATACGTTCCGGTCGGAATCGGTCCCGTAATAGCTTTTCTCCGAACGGTTTAGCCATTTCAACTAAACTAAGCGTAGGATCGAGTTGCTCGATCGTTCCTTCAAGGGTTAATAATGTTTTACCGAGTAAGGTAAAGTCACTTGATAATTCAATACGATGTTTATAGGCAATCTGAAATAATTCACGAATCGCATCAGCCAGACGAATCTCTTTAAGTGATTGACGATAATATTTCATCATTAATCGGTCGACATCATTCGTCAGTGCCTTTTTATTAATATCATCTGGCGCCATCCCCATATCTAGCAAGACTTCTACCATTTGATTGGTATCTTCCTTTGTCATCGCAATAACAAGTTCAGAAAAAGATTGTTTCATCTCCGGTGATAGTTGTCCGACCATACCAAAGTCCAGTAAGACTAAACGGCCGTCTTCTAGACGCATAATATTACCTGGATGTGGATCGGCATGAAAGAAGCCATCGATTAACACTTGCTTAAACGTCGCATCCACGATTTGTTCGGCTAGCCGTTTTTTGACTGCATCATTTGTATCACGAGCGATGACATCCTTTAATTTTTCACCACTGACATAGTCCATCACAAGTACACGCTTCGTCGTATAATAGTGATAAGCATCTGGAATGTAAATATCAGGGTCTCGTCTAAATTGAGCTTTAATTCGCGACATATGATGGGCTTCAATTGTATAATCAAGCTCCATCTTCAGTGTTTCTTTTAGTTCTTCCACAATCTCTTTTAATTGATAACGTTTAGCCCAATCTAAACGCATTTCAGCAAGCTGCGCCATCTCCATCAAAATGTCAAAATCAATATCGATTTTTTTTGAGATTTCTGGCCGTTGCACTTTTACTGCTACTTCTTCACCAGACTGAAGCACAGCCCGGTGTACTTGACCAATAGAGGCGGCTGCCAGCGGGACTTCTTCAAACACATCAAAGACCTGAAGAAGATCTTGGTCCAACTCTTCCTCAATAATGTCTTTGACTTGGCTATAAGGAAAATGAGGCACATGTGACTGTAGTTTCTCTAACTCTAAAATCACATCTTCCGGAAACAGATCTGGACGGGTACTCATCACTTGCCCGAGTTTAATAAACGTCGGCCCTAGTTCCTCTAGAATCCGGCGAATGCGCACGCCTAACGTTTTCCGGTCATCTTCTTTTTTCTCTTCTTTTAAAGCGGATTTTTTAGGTAAGATATGTAAGTCGTTGAGCCCGAGTCTTTAATGACATACCCGAGCCCGTTTCGTGAAAAGGCAATGACAATATCTTTATAACGATTAAGATGTCGTATATGTTTTCCGATCATGTGTCATCACCCTTTCTCTATCCGTTATTCTTCACGACTAAAATCATTTAACCGTTGTTCTAACACGGCTAAGCGTGCTTCAATTTTCTTCACATCTTCTTTTGTGGCAATGTTTAATTTATTCAGTGTCTTGTTTTGGGTATCTTCACCTTTTTCGTAATACTTATCAAAAAATTCTTTTGCCTCTGCTTTTGTCATATCGCCTTTTTCTACGAGTTGATGAATGACCTTTTCTGCTTGTTCCACACCTGTTTGCGCTAACCCTAAACCAACGGCCAAACCTTTTTTTAAATAAATCTGCCACTTCACTCACTCCTTCTTATTAGTCTAGTTCATATTTTCCCTAATCACTTGAAAGTAAACACCAATCAATAGGGGTTAAACCATTTGCTTTTAAGAACTGATTTGTTTGACTAAAAGGCTTACTACCAAAAAAACCACGGTAACTTGACAAAGGACTCGGATGAGGAGCGGTTAATATTTTATGACGGGAATCAATGCGCTTGATTTTACTTTGAGCTGGTTTCCCCCATAAGATATAAACTACCGGAGTCTCTTTCTCATTTAGAAGGTCAATCACGGTGTCGGTTACATGTTCCCAACCGATATTTTTATGACTTCCAGCTGATTTTTCTTCCACCGTTAAAACGGTATTTAATAATAGCACGCCTTGTTTGGCCCAAGCCGTTAAGTTACCTGAATCAGGTAACGGACAACCGGTATCATCGTATAACTCTTTAAAAATATTTCTTAACGACGGCGGCAGTTTAATACCATCTTGGACAGAAAAAGCAAGTCCATGTGATTGATTCGGTCCATGATAAGGGTCTTGTCCTAAAATAACCACCTTTGTTTCTTGAAAACTTGTGAAGTTAAGCGCTTGAAAAATCACCTCTTTTGGTGGATAGATGATTGTTTCTTTCGATTGATTGACTAAATAATCGTCTATCTCTGCTAATAGATTTTGATTCAGACGTGTAACCAACAAATCGCGCCAGTCAGTTGTGATTGACTCTATTAGTGACATATGCCTTTCACTTCCTTTTCATTCTTATTGATTGTTTATGACTTATTGTATCATACCGTTTTTTCCATTTATATTTCTTTTCTAAGCTTGAAGAGCTAACCATACGTTCATAAACAATTTGACACAACCCTTGTATTTCGTCTATTTTTAAAACATCATCATATCTGTTATAATAGTAAGGTTAAATATATTGAAAAAATCACACGAGAGGGGAGTGGTTAGTATATGGAACAGATAGAACAGTGGATTATGACAATTAAAGACTCACACTTGCTGATCGCTTCTTTTTTATTCATTTTTGTTCATGTCGTGCGCCCTATTTTCTTTATCCCTGTTATACTAATTTTAATGACCGGTGGTGTTATCTTCGGTTTTGTACACGGCACCATTTTATCGATTGTGGGACTGATGCTTTCGAGTATTATATTTTATTACTTAGCTCAAAAAATGCCGTGGTTTACTAGACGTTTGATTCAAATGAAACAAAAATTATTTGGTGAAGATAGACATATGACCAAGCAACAGGTTATGTTATTAAGACTTGTGCCGTTCATTCATTATCATCTTTTGAGTTTCCTGATTTACGAACAAGCAACTGATTTGCGTGATTATAATAAACTCTCACTCTATACGGCTATTCCGATGGCGTTGATTTATACGGTGATTGGCCAATCGGTGGCCCAGTTTTCTCCAAAAGTCATGACCATGTTCGTCTTATTGATCTTAACCGTCTCCTATCTTGCGAGAAAAGATACGAGACAAAAAATAAAACAGCTGTTGACATCGACGTAACAAAAAAGAAGGCCACATGTGCCTTCTTTTTGTATTGAGTCTTTCTTATATTTCTCTTTAGTATTTACTTAATTTCCTCTAATAAACGATAGGCTTCATCTTTTGATTGTGCTTTAATGAGATTCTCTCTAAATGAATCGTCCATTAACTTGCGTGACAATAATTGCAAGATTTTTAAGTGTTGGTCACCTGCTTGAGATTTAGGTACGGCAATCATAAAGATGAGTTTTGATAATGTGCCGTCTAAACTTGACCAATCTACACCGTCTTTACTAATGTAAAAAGCAATCCGTGGTTCAGTGACCACATCTGATTTTCCGTGAGGAATCGCAACTTCCATCCCAATCCCTGTTGTGGATTCACTTTCACGAGCCATAATGGCCTCTTTAAATGCATCATGATCCGTTACTGCGCCATCTTTTACTAAGTCTTTAATCATCGCATCAATCACATCATCACGTGTTGATTGTTTACTATCTACATTGACTAATTGTTTCGTCGTAAGATTTGTTAGATTTGTAATGTCTGTTGTCTTTGCTGATTCTTTTACTGGTGTATCTTCCACCGCTGTCTCTGGTACCGGTGGAACCGTTGCGAGCTCAACATCTTTTTTCAGTACTTTGATCATGAGCGCGACAACAATCGCACCGACCGCAATCGCAACAAAGAACATCACAACGTTACTCACCGCTCCAAGTAAACCGACAATCGGTCCACCGTGAGCAACACGGTTACCTACGTTCGATATCATCGCAATCACTGAACCGGCCATTGACCCAATCATAATACTTGGAATGACGCGCAGCGGATCTTGTGCCGCGAAAGGAATCGCCCCTTCAGTGATACCGAAGAACCCCATCGTAATGGAGGCTTTTCCTGTTTCACGTTGTTCTGGTAAGAATTTATCTTTAAACATCAAGGTCGCAAGACCCATACCAATCGGTGGAATCGCAATCGCTGCCGCAATTGGCCCCATGATTTCATAGTTTCCTTCCACGATCATCGCTGAACCAAACATAAAGGCTACCTTATTTACCGGGCCACCCATATCAAAAGAAATCATCGCACCAAGAATAAGAGCGAGAATAATTTCACTTGATCCTTGCATACCACTGAGCCATGTTGTGAGTGACTCAAACACTTGCGCCACAGGCGCGCCAATAAGTAAGACAAAGACAAGGGCAACAATAAGTGATGCCGCCAGTGGAATAATAATAATGGGCATAATCGGTTGAACCATCTTCGGTACTTTAATTTTCTTAATCCATAAAGCAACGTAACCCGCGATAAAACCAGCAATGATCCCGCCTAAGAATCCAGCACTTGCTTCTGAATTATAGAAACTACCATTTGCGGCAATGAAACCACCAATCATACCTGGTGCTAAACCTGGCTTGTCCGCTATACTATAAGCAATATATCCGGCAAGGATTGGAACCATAAAACTAAAAGCGGCCCCACCAATGGCTCGATTGTCTTCCAAATCGAATCTTCAGGAATTTGTAATCCTGCTTCCGTTGGTTCCCCGCCGATTGTTAACGCAAGGGCAATCAATAAACCACCAACAACGATAAACGGTACCATAAAGGAGACCCCGTTCATTAAGTGACGGTAAATCGGATTTTGTTTACTATTATTTGACGTTTGTTCTTCTTTTCCTGTTCCGCGATACGTACTCACATTATCTTTTTCAAAGCGCTCGATTAATTCTTCTGGTTTTCTAATTCCGTCTTGTACACCCGTGTTAATTAAACGCTTTCCAACAAAGCGCGCTTTATCGACTGCTTTGTCTGCGGCAATAATCACCCCGTCTGCTTCTCTAATGTCTTGTTCTGTTAGGGCGTTTTCTACCCCTACGCCTCCCTGTGTTTCAACTTTTATTTCCACACCAAGTTTTGCGGCGGCTTTTTCTAAATTTTCCGCTGCCATATACGTGTGAGCTATACCGTTTGGACATGATGTAATCGCTACCAACTTCATCATTAAAACCTCCTTATGATTTGTTCTAACTATAGTATAGCGCTGATATTTTGTCCTAAACTAAAAAATAATTGCCGGGTTTCCGGCAATTATAAATTATTTAACACGTCTTTGATTGTTTCTTGCTGCAATATAACGGTTTGTTTCGCCGGTTGTTCTGTTAAAAGACCCAGCTGTTGATAGATCGCACGGTGTTTCGCCTTATCTTCTTGCCTTAAGGCTAAAACAAACACAAGCGAGACGGATTCCCCTTCCCAGTTCATCGGTTCTTTTAAAGTCACTAGCGCAATCGTTGATTGCTTGACGAAACTCGGGTCACCGTGAGGAATACTCATACCACCACCAATAGCGGTTGACGCTTTTCTTTCACGCAACAATGCTTGATGTGGGTATCTTGTTCGACAACACCCGCTTGGACCATACGATTCGTCACATACTCAATGAGTTCATATGGGTGTTCAAAAGATGGATGAATAAACACAAAACCTGGATGAATATAAGTTTTTAATGAGAGATGTTTTTCCGCTTGATGTTGCTCAACTTTATCTGCCCACATTCTTAAATTGGCTTGATCATCTTCATTAAGAAGAGGCGACACAATAACACTTGGTGGTTCTTTAATTTCTAGTGGCACAGTTGACACAATTAAATCAACCGCTTCTTTTTTTATATAGGCTTTCAGTTCCCGTTGTTGGAGGGTTGCTTTAATCACTAGTGTAGGAAAGGCACGAGATAAACGCACCTTTAAAATTTCTGAGACGCCGATCCCCATGTGACAAACAATCACGACAGCGTGTTCTTTTGGATGATCTTTATCTAGTCGCTCTAACGCTGCCTGAAAATGAAGGGTTAAATAGGCAACTTCTGCTTCTGGAACGAGAATACCGAGGGTTGGTTCTAATTTTGTGACAATCTCAATCAATAAGTCAAATAAGAATGGATATAATTGCTTAATTTCTTTCGTTAAAGGATTTGTCACTGGTAAATCGTAACGTAAGCGATGAATCGTTGCATAAATATGCACTTGTAAGCCTTCTTTTAAATGCACATCATGATGAAAATCCATCATTGTCTTTTCTGATAGTTGTTCAATTAAAAGGTCCGTTAATTGTTCGGCTTGTTTTTCACCTTCTAAATGGAGAAAGTTATTTAAATGCCAAGGTTGATTTTGTTTTGACCCTAAAATATGCATAGCTAAATAAACAACTTCATCATCCTTTAGTGACAAAGAGAATAAAGATTCGATCGCTTGTTTTAATTTCAGAATAATCGTATAAACCTCTCTATTTTGCATGGTGACCACATCTTCTTTAGGTAGATGGAGTGTCTGTTTAAGCTTCACTCTTTTGACCATGAGCAGAATATGTACCAGTAACCTTCTCAGACTCTCATCAGTAAAAGTAAAGGCATATTCTTCACTAAAGCTTACAAGTAAATGTTTAAGCGCATTCACTTCGTAAGGGCGCATTTCCTTTTCAATTAATCCCATCTCGCCTTCTTCATGAGAGAGTGACGCCAGTGCCCGGCGTTTATTGATCTCACTCCCCACAATAGAAATACCGACACGTGGCTTAGCTGACAACTCAATATCAAACGGATGCAACCAATCTACAAGTTCATCTAGTAGCAATCTCAACGCTGTTGTTGATAGAAAATACCGTGATCTTAATTGAGACATCGGTGTTGGTTCATGCGTCATCAATAGATCAAAACCAATCGTTGCCATTGAAATCTTATGACTATTTACTATTTCCTTATTAGCTTTTAGATAATGTGCTTTTTCCTTCTCGTCATGAACGGTGGCACTGATGCCTTTACCGGGTTCTCTTAATATAGTAAACCACTGCTCTTTTTCACTTTTCTCTTCCAATACAGTTAAATCATTTCTAATCGTTCGCTCAGAACAATGCACTTTTTCTGCCAGTGTTTTGGTGAGGAGATAGGTGTCGGGTGAAGCGAGTAATAATTCTAACAATTGTTGTTGACGTTCGTTCATTATAGCCCTCCTTTCTGCGGATCAAACATGTCTTTAATCTTAGTATCACGATTATAATGACTATATTAGCGAGTACAAGCGATTTCTCGCAAGCTTTTTCTTTAAACCACACCAAAATTGACAATCAAATCATCTTTATACACGGTTATGTTACATCCAACACCACACTCGGGGTACGCCAAATAGACGATTCTTCTAACTGGAAACTTAATTGAATGAGTAAATCTTCTCTCCCCTTTGGCGCCATAAACTGACAACCTAATGGTAACTGCTGACTACTTAAGCCAACAGGAACACTGATGCTGGTTGGCCAGTTAAATTAGCTAATTGCGTAAAAGGGGTATAAGTTAAACTCGGTAAAAACATATCATAAATAAGTGACAGGCGCGCGTTTTTATTTAAGTGTGACACATTTTTAATTTGACTTAACATGGCGCTTGATGGAGCTAATGAGCCGATTTCTGGTGCCTGATCAGCATTTGTTGGTGTTAAATATAAATCATACGTGTGATGGAAGTGATGCATCTTTTGGCTTGCTTCATCCCAGCCATCGAGACTGATACTGTAATCGGCCGCTGTTATCAGTTTACCCGTTTCATGTAGCGCATAAGTGAACGGATCTAAATCTTCTTGTGTGATCTGTTTTTGTAAACCACGTTCTAGTTGTTGGATCACTTTATTCATTTCACCTGCATTCATCACGTAATAATGATGCATTAAATCAACCCCATTGATAGGGGGCAATGTCTCTTCGACCTCATGCCCCAAATCAGTTAGGAGGTCTACCATGGCTAAAACCGCTTCTTTTGCTTCTTTGGTGACCGGTGTGCCAACAGGTGACGTCGTTGAGTAGGCAATGGCGAGCTTATGCTTTATTGGGCGATCCTTTAAACTGAGATAATGATCGTGATAGAGTGGGACATTAAAGGCTGCTTCAGGTTGATACACTTGTAAGTGGTCCAGCATGCGCGCTGTGTCTCGCACAGTTTTACTCAACACAAAATCAATCGATGCTCCTTGCCACTGCCGGCCTGCACCAGGACCAACCGGTGTCCGCCCTCTCGTAGGTTTTAACCCGATCAGTCCCGTAAATCCGGCAGGAATACGAATTGACCCCCCGCCATCACTCGCACCGGCTAATGGTACTATTCCTGAGAGGATGGCACTGGCTGCGCCACCGCTTGAACCTCCTGGTGAATGATTGAGATTTATTGGATTTCGGGTCGGACCATAGTAATTAGGTTCGGTAATATTCTTTAAACCAAATTCCGGCGTATTTGTATGTCCAAGTAGCTGAAAACCAGCTTGTCTTATTTTTGTTATGTAATGACTATCTCGTTGTTGCCTGTTATTGTCTAACAAGCGCGAGCCTGAACTAAGCACCTCGCCTTTAATCGCTTGAGAAATATTCTTCGCTAAGAACGGCACACCGTATAACGGCGCAGATTGATCTAAGTGAGGTATTTCTTCATACGCCTTAGCTTCTCTTGTTCTTACTACCGCATTCACTAACGGATTGACGACGTTCATCCGTTCCATACTTACTTGTAGTAATTCTTGAGCAGAGACCTGTTTTTGTTTCACTAATTGAGCCAATCCTGTCGCATCATACGCTTGATAGTGTTTAAAATCCATTCATTATCTCCTCTTTTCTACTTGTGTTTATCTTAACGTTTGTTTTAAATCACCTTTACTCCTAGTATAACGAACTTTTAATAGGAACGTTAGTCATTGATTGAGTATACGACGAGGATAATAAGCCATCTCACCACTTACGTCTGTTGTCATATTCTATAGAAAAGGGGAAAGGAGGAAGATAATATGGAAAAAGACGCACAGTGTCATCGAGACACAAAATTATTGAAGACAAAACGACATTTATTAAACTCGATTGCAAAAGAAGAAAAAGCACTCGGTCGTCTATTGAACGCTCAAGCTAAGCAACTAGAACATATAAAGCCTTGTTCGAAAACGACACAACTCACAGAAACAACGACACAGCTTGTTGAAACGGTCTTAATGAAGGAATGGCTACTGCTAAGAAAGTTAGAACACGTTCTAACAATCGAATCAAAAAACAAGCAAAATGATTCACCGCCTTGCTTATTTGATGATCAATAAGTAAATAGCCGCCGCCAAATCATTATACACTCATAAACTAATCATATAGAAAGGAGGTGATATATTCGTGTCCAATCCATTACAACAAGCAGTTATTCTGCAGCTGCTTGAGTCCATTGCACAAACAGAAACCTCTCTCGCTTATTTAATTGAAACAGAGGCAGATAAATTACAAACAGCCATCACACTCGTTGAACGAGATGAAGAAAACGTCTCCATTGATCCTTTACTAGAAATGAACCAGTCCGTTAAAAAAATGCTAGAAACGATTATCAAAAAAGAAATGTTGTTGGAATTCGAGTTAGATGACTTGCTGGATCTTTTAAAACAACCGTCACCAACGACGTGTGATACAACCATCGGTATTGTTAGAAATCCAGAGGATGCTAATGAGGTCTGGTTTATCATTGAATGGCTCGGAACAACTTTAAACACGTGGGAATATCGTGTGACTAACGTAAGCGCCCCATTTGGTTTAAGTCATTTCAGTTTTTATGTCCCTTGTATCAGTGAAGAAAATACCAACGGTTTATCTGTCATTTCATCTACACCAGTTGAAACAGAAGTAAGAGAAAACGATTTTTGTCCAGACGGTAATCCACTGACATGTGGCAATCCAGAGGGTTTTAACGGTATAAAGTTTAACTATCAACTAGAACAAGGAGAATCAGAAACCTTTACCTTCACACTCAATCAATCTACTTCCCCAGTGGATATTTGTGTCCTGTTTAAATTCGGTACGTTAGCGCGTTGCACAACCATCTGTGGTCCATCTTGTTAGTGCATCTATTAGGGAGCGATTGCTCCCTTTTCTAATGTTTTTTTGATCTTATACACATTACATTGAAATATATTACATTTATATATACGTTTTTTTGTATAACTTTCGATTGGAAAAATACCCATAAAACTCCCTCAAACCTATGTCTATACACTCATCTTTACATAATATACGCTAAAAATGTTTTGAAATCAAAATATGATGGTATTAAGAGTAATGTAAACCACAATCGTTTACACCACACAACAAAAAAGGAGAGGAAAAAAATGAAGAAAACGAAAGGTTTGGTTATTTTATCACTTGTCGTCTTACTCTTGTCACTTTTACAACTCCCTGTTTTTGCGGAGGGACATCACGCGATGGTTCGTGTCCTTCACGCTTCACCAGATGCACCGGCTGTTGATGTTTTTGTTAACGGTGAGGTGGCTGTCGAAAATGCCAGCTTTAAAGATATTACCGGCTATCTTGAATTAGAAGAAGGTACGTACCAAATTGCTATTCATGCAACTGGTGCAGAAGAAGCTGTCTACGAACAAGAAGTTTCAGTAGAAGCTAATACGCGTTACACTGTCGCAGCTGTTGGTTTACTTGAAGATGGTTTCCGCTTAGAAGCGTTTGTGGATGACTTAACGGTTGATGAAGGAAAAGCCAACATTCGTGTCGGTCACCTTTCACCTGGTAGTCCAGCGGTTGATGTCGGTTTAATCGGTGGCGATGCTCTTGTTGAAGGCGCTGAGTTCTTTGCCGTTACAGATTACTTAACACTTGACCCTGGTACGTATGATTTAGAAATTCGTGCCGCAGGTACAACAGACCAGGTCCTTGACTTGTCAGGTACAACACTTGAAGCAAATAAAATTTATAACGCTTATGCTGTGGGAGCTGATCCTAGCTCACTAGATGTAGTATTAGTTGTAGATGATGCCGAAATGGCACCAGAAGCTATGCCACAAACTGGTTTTGAAACAACTGAATCAATGACATTGCCATTCCTTGTAGGTGTATTATCTCTTGGGGCATTAGGATTATTTGTGACAAAACGCCGTGCGGTTAAGCGATAAAATTATCGTAATAAGTTTAAGTGTCATCACCCTCATTAGTTTTGGTCATATTGGGGTCAATGCTTATCAATTACGGACGAATCCATTAATGAAAGTGAGTGAAGCTGTCATAGATGACAGCTTCACGCCTTATTTTAAATCTAGTCATCTTTACCGGTCTAACGGTTTTAGTGAACCGAGAAAAATCACTCTGAACCCGATTCAGTCGGGACCTATCGGCCTTACCCCGACTCAGCTGACGATTCCAAAAATCAATGTCGATGCGTCCGTTGAATTTGTTGGTGAAACAGCAAACGGTCAAATGGGGGTACCTGAAAATGTCGATAATGTTGGCTGGTATAAATATGGATCAAAACCTGGCGCTCAAGGCCAAGCTGTCATTGCTGGTCATGTCAGTGATCGTAACGGTCCAAGTGTTTTTTATGACCTCGACAAACTAGAACAAGGTGATACGGTGACCATCACGGATGATACTGGCGAAACACGTCAATTTACTGTTGTCGGTAAAAAACGTTATCCTTATGACACAACGGCACTTGATGATGTTTTTGGCCCCACCAGTAAACAACGCTTAAACTTGATTACGTGTATCGGTGAATTTGATCGAAATGTTGGAACACATAGTGAACGTCTGGTCGTTTTTACTGAACAAATGAATGAAACCGAGAGTCAGAAATAATACAACCTTTACTTTAAGCATAAAGAAAAAACGCCAGATAACAGCATTGTCACTGTTATCTGGCGTTTGTTTATACTCTTTATTACATCATTCCTGGCATGCCGCCCATACCACTCATGTCAGGTCCCGCATTATCTTCAGGAATTTCTGCGACAACGGCTTCTGTTGTTAAGAACATCGCCGCTACTGACGCTGCATTTTGTAGCGCTGAACGTGTAACCTTCGTTGGGTCTACAATACCCGCTTCAATCATGTTTACCCATTCATCGGTTGCCGCATTATAACCCATACCAACCGCTTCGCCTTTTAGACGCTCAACGATGATAGAACCTTCAAGACCTGCATTGATCGCAATTTGACGTACAGGTGCTTCAAGTGAACGAAGAACGATGCTTGCACCAGTTGCTTCATCACCGACTAAGTCAAGTGCTTTCACACTGTTGTAGACGTTCATAAGGCTGTACCACCACCAGCGACAATACCTTCTTCTACTGCCGCACGTGTTGAGTTTAAAGCATCTTCGATGCGTAATTTACGTTCTTTAAGTTCTGTTTCTGTCGCCGCTCCAACTTTAACAACAGCAACACCGCCAGCTAATTTCGCTAAGCGTTCTTGAAGTTTTTCACGATCAAATTCAGACGTTGTTTCTTCAATTTGACCACGAATTTGTTGGACGCGTGAGCTAATCACTTCTGGATTACCTGCACCTTCAACGATGGTTGTGTTTTCTTTAGTGACAACGACTTTAGAAGCACGACCTAATTGCTCGATTGTTGCACTCTTAAGATCAAGACCTAAGTCCTCTGTAATGACTTCAGCACCAGTAAGTGTCGCAATATCTTCAAGCATGGCTTTACGACGGTCACCAAAGCCTGGAGCTTTAACGGCAACGGCGTTAAATGTACCGCGTAATTTATTGACGACTAATGTGGCAAGTGCTTCGCCTTCAACATCTTCAGAAATAAGTAAGAGTGGCTTACCTTGTTGAACGACTTGTTCTAACACTGGTAACACATCTTGAATCGTATTAATTTTTTTATCCGTCACTAAGATATATGGATCTTCTAAGACAGCTTCCATCTTATCTTGGTCTGATACCATGTAAGGTGATTGGTAACCACGATCAAATTGCATCCCTTCGACTACTTCAAGTTCCGTTGAGAAGCCTTTTGATTCTTCAATCGTAATGACACCATCGTTACCCACGCGTTCCATCGCTTCAGCGATTAACTGACCCACTTCTTCATCAGCCGCTGAAATTGATGCGACTTGGGCAATGGAATCTTTGCCTTCAATTGGCTTAGAGATTGCTTTTAATTCTTCAATCGCGACTTTCACCGCTTTTTCAATCCCGCGACGTACACCCACTGGGTTTGCACCTGAAGCAACGTTTTTAAGTCCTTCTTGAATCATTGATTGCGCAAGTACTGTAGCGGTTGTAGTACCGTCACCGGCCACATCATTTGTTTGTGAGGCCACTTCTTGCACAAGTTGAGCACCCATGTTTTCAAACTTATCTTCTAATTCAATTTCTTTTGCGATGGTCACGCCATCATTCGTAATAAGGGGCGAACCAAATTTTTTATCTAATACAACATTACGCCCTTTAGGTCCAAGTGTGACTTTCACTGCATTTGCTAATGTATCAACACCACGCATCATTGAGCGACGTGCGTCTTCACTAAATTTAATTTCTTTTGCCATCGTAAAATTCCTCCTCAAATGTTTCTTAAACTGTTTCTTATGTTCTGCTTTTCAGATTGGTTATTAGCCAATAATCGCTAAGATATCGTCTTCACGTAAAATAAGATAGTCTTTGCCTTCATGCTTTAGCTCAGTTCCTGCATACTTTTGGAAGACCACTTTATCATTTTCTTTCACATCTAATACGATCACGCTGCCATTATCTGCTACGCGACCTTTACCTACCGCCACCACACGTCCTTGTTGTGGTTTTTCTTTTGCTGACTCAGGTACAATAATACCACTCGCTGTTTTTTCTTCCTCTTCAACACGTTCGATAATGACACGATCTCCTAATGGTTTAAGCATTTAGAAATCCTCCTCCATTTATTAAAAAAGTTATTTAAGTTATTTTTAGCACTCGACGTTTTAGAGTGCTAACACAATTATTATAATAATGAACTCGCGTCTCTTTTTCAAGTATTCTGATTAATTTTTTTAAAATATTTTTTGTCTTTCGATTTAAATGACATCAGTTAAGGTTCTCACAAAAGTATGGTAGAATACGTATATTGGTCTTACGAAGGAGTGAATAGTTATGCCGAAACGTTACATTGGCATTATCGTTACGTATGTTATTGCTCAGTTTTCTGCTTTTTTTGTTTTAGCACTTGCTGAGTTACAAAATTTTAGTGATAGTTTCACCCAACAACTATTGATTTATTGGCAAGTATTTAGCTTTATTGTGGCGCTACTTGTTTCGTTATTACTACTGAAACGCGAACGTCACTTACCTCGACATCCAGAAAGAACAGATCTACCTCTAACCATCATTTGGTCAATTTCCGGTGTTTTCTTAGCCTTTTTAGGGCAAGCTTTCGCCAATATTATTCAACAGCTTGTCTTTGGTATTACGGAACAATCCCAAAATACGATAGAAATTATGGCGATTGCGTTTAATTTTCCCGTCTTTATTATTGTCGTTAGTGTGATTGGTCCGATTCTTGAAGAATTGATCTTTAGAAAGATTATTTTTGGTGAGATGAATAAACGGACGAACTTTTTAATCGCCGCTTTCGTTTCATCCTTAATTTTTGCGCTTGTTCATGCGGACTTTACACATTTGCTTGTTTATTTTATTATGGGGCTTGTGTTTAGTTTCCTATATGTCCAAACGAAACGTATTATCGTTCCGATTTTTGCTCATGTGGCTATGAATAGTATTGTCGTCCTTATACAATTTACTTACCAACCAGCAGAGCTACAAGAACTATTGGAACAACTAGAACAGCTACAGATTATTATATTTGGGGGGTAACATCATGCGTATTTCACCACTCATGCATGCTTATTTATATTTATTTATCGGTTTATTATTCATCTATTTTGCCTTTGAGGCCATTGAAGATACTGTCTTAAATCCATTAACGATTTTCTTGACCGTCCTCGCCACCTTTGATTTAGGTGCCAGTTATCGATTATTTAAGCTACACGTGAAGATCAAAAACAAGAAAAAAGATCAAAAAAAATAGACGTTTTTACGTCTGATGTTGCTTCAATATGTTTAAAAAAAGAACAGCCCTTATCGGGTTGTTCTTTTTTAATCTTCTGTTATCAAATAAAAGTATAGGCTAGGCCTATTCATTTTAATCACCTATTAAGCGTTAGGATAGTGTTTCATAAAGTATATCAATGATTGTAACTCAACCGATAAATCAATGTGGTGCACACGCACCTCATCTGGTACGGTGATACGCGCCGGTGTAAAGTTTAAAATACCCGTAATGCCAGCAGCGACCAGTCGTTCAGCAATGTTTTGTGCGACTGCACCAGGCACGGTTAAAATAGCCGCTTGCACATCTTCTAAATGGTCTTCCATATCATCGATTGAATAAATCGGTACGCCGCCTGATTCTGTGCCGATTTTATTCGGATCCAGATCAAAGGCCATTTCGATTTTCGTATTATTATTTTTAGTAAAGTTGTAATGCAGAAAAGCTGTTCCTAAATTACCTACCCCAATCAAGGCAACTTTTGTCGTCTCATCTTGATCAAGGGTTTTTCTAAAGAAGCCAAGTAAGTATTCAACATTATATCCGTAACCTTTTTTACCTAATGCGCCAAAATATGAAAAGTCACGACGAATCGTCGCTGAATCAACTTTGACTGCTTCACTTAACTCTTTAGAAGACACGCGTGATTTGCCTTGTAAATGTAAATTATTTAAAAATCGATAATACAGTGGTAACCGTTTCGCGGTTGCTTGTGGAATTTTGTTTTGTGATGCCATTGTCATTCTCCTCTTTTACTAATATCTATCCCTATTCGCTGTAAGTATATATTGATCACTCGTCGATGGTTGTTATCTTTTTTATCTTTATCTTTAGTGTACCAAAAAAAAACTATCTTGTCTGTTTTCTGAATACGACACCTAGTATATACAATTATATCACAAACCCCTAGTAATTTGCTTGCAACATCTCTGCCTGTTGCGATACACTAGCTTAGATGAGGTGAAATAAATGATATTAATGCAAATAAATCAACTAGTAAAGCGTTTTGGTGCTGATACGATTCTAGACAATATTAAACTAGAAATCCAAACGAAAGACCGGATTGCGGTTGTTGGACGTAACGGTGCAGGGAAATCAACGTTACTAAAGATCATGGCAGGTGAATTATCATACGATGAGGGTGAGATTCACCAGGCAAAAGACGTCTCGCTCGGTTATTTATCGCAACATACCGGACTTGAATCAACAGACACCATTTATAATGAAATGCTAACCGTATTTGAAGGATTAATTAATGAAGAACGCGCGTTACGACAAATGGAACAGAAAATGGGCGATCCAGCCTTTATCCAAGATCAACCAAAGTATCAACAATTACTAAATCAGTATGACCAGCGACAAATCGATTTTAAACATAACGGAGGCTACCAATACCAATCAGACATCCGCAGTGTTTTACATGGCATGAACTTTTATGAATCCGACTTTGACACGCTGATTCATACACTGAGTGGTGGTCAAAAGACACGACTGGCTCTCGCCAAATTATTACTACAAAAACCAGATATTTTAATATTAGATGAACCAACAAACCACTTGGATATTGAAACATTAACATGGCTTGAAAACTTCCTGAATAATTATGCTGGGGCGATTGTCATTGTGTCTCACGACCGTTACTTTTTAGATAAAACCGTTAACACGGTCTATGAACTGTCTCGCACACAATCAAAAAAATATCACGGGAATTATTCATACTACTTAGACCAAAAAGCACGTGACTATGAACAAGAATTAAAAATATTTGACAAACAACAAACAGAAATCAAAAAATTGGAAGACTTTGTGCAGAAGAATCTCGCTAGAGCATCAACAACAAAGCGCGCTCAAAGTAGACGTAAACAACTTGAGAAAATGGACAAAATGGATTCACCACAAGGGGATGAGAAAAGTGCGCACTTCTCATTTGACGTAAAGCGCAGAAGTGGGAATGATGTTTTAAAAGTAGACAATCTTAGTTTTTGTTATCCTGATGATCCTACCCCTATTTTTGAAGCTGTTTCATTTAATATTAATCGCGGCGACAGATTAGCACTTGTTGGTCCTAATGGGGTCGGGAAAACGACATTATTAAAAATCCTTATCGGGAAATTAAACGCTTCTAGCGGAGACATTCAGTACGGCGCAAAGCTAGACATTGGCTACTATGATCAGGAACAAACTGAACTTAGTCAACGGAAAACGGTCTTAAATGAATTATGGGATGATTACCCGATGATGAATGAAAAAGATATTCGGACCATCCTTGGTAATTTTTTATTTAGTGGTGATGACGTATTAAAACCAGTTCATGCGTTAAGTGGAGGAGAAAAAGCACGCTTATCACTGGCTAAATTAATGATGCAACAAGCGAATCTATTAATTCTTGATGAACCGACGAACCACTTAGATTTAGATAGTAAAGAGATTCTTGAAGCCGCTTTACTCGACTACCCTGGGACGATCATTTTTGTTTCACACGACCGTTATTTTATTAATGAACTAGCGACGACCGTCGTGGAACAATCAAAAAACGGGGCCACCATCTATCTAGGTGATTATGATTACTATGTTGAGAAAAAGCAAGAAATAGCCGAGATTAACGCACTTACTAATAAAGATCATACCAAAACGATTGCAAAAGAAAAAACGAGTTTTGAAGAAGAAAAACAAAAAAAGCAACAAGAGCGTAAGAAAATTCGCCGTATCGAAGAAATCGAACAGCTCATTCATGACCATGAAGCTAAAATAGAGGAAAATGAAGCATTGTTGTGTGAGCCCGAAGTCTTTCAAGACCATGAGCGTTCACTCATTTTAACAGAAGAAAACGGAACATTAAACGATACGATTGAATCGCTGATGGAAGAATGGGAAACCCTACATCAGGACGAGGAGTCATAATCGTACGCAGAAAAAATCATTTGTCACGTGAGGCAAATGATTTTTTATCGTCTTAGAGCGAGAAGACACCTTCCTCAAACATTCGTTAGAATGTTAGGTGGGGGTAATTCAACTTGTATATAGGAATATCATCCAGATTCTTATCCACAGTTAAAAGATTGCTATAATAGTTATCAACCGACTTATGCACACTATCCACAAGATTTCATATATTTATCCACATTTTTGTGTGCGTATTCATCATTGATCTACCGCCTATTGAAAAAGTTACCCACATTCCGCTAATAACTTGTGGGTAACTTTCTTTTATCTCTTTCCGTATTGTTCTAAATCTAATCCTGGATTCGCATTTAAATCTAAACCACGAAACGCTTGTTTTTGATAATCATTGTAGGCAGCTGCCCCAATCATCGACGCATTATCGGTACATAAAGCTAGCGGGGGAATCGATAACGTCACCTCTGGGTCATTAAACCGCTCACGAAGCGCCTCTCTCAAACGACTATTGGCGGCCACACCACCCGCGACAACCACCTGTTTCACGCCATATTCAACACTGGCGCGGTACGTCTTTTCAACCAGCACTTCAACAACACTTTCTTGGAAGCTACAGGCGATATCTTCTTTCTTTAAGGCTATGCCTTTTTGTTTTGCATTATGAACTGTGTTAATAACCGCAGATTTCAAACCGCTAAAACTAAAATCATAACTATCTTCTTCTAAATAAATACGCGGTAGGTTTAATGTATCGTTTCCAAGTTTGGCGAGTTTATCAACATGCGGACCACCTGGATACGGAACATCGAGTACTCTGGCGACTTTATCGTATGCTTCTCCGCACGCATCATCTCTTGTTTCACCAATCACTTCAAACTTCCCGTGTTCTTTCATTAGGATAAGTTCCGTATGACCACCTGAAACAACAAGACATAGTAGCGGAAATTTAAAGGATTCAACGAGTTGATTGGCATAAATATGCCCGGCGATATGATGGACACCGATGAGCGGTAACTGGTGACTGAAAGCTAACGCTTTTGCGGTTGCCACACCGACTAAGAGCGCCCCTACTAATCCTGGACCCTCTGTTACTGCAACAGCATCAATCTCCTCCATCGTGAGTGACGCTTTTGTTAAGGTCTCTTCTAATACTTGTGTCATCTGTTCCACATGATGTCTTGAAGCAATCTCAGGAACAACACCACCGAAACGTTTATGACTGTCTATTTGTGTCGCAACAACTTCACTCAAGATTGTATGACCATTCTGAATGATTGCCGCGGCTGTCTCATCACAACTTGTTTCGATTGCTAAAATATTGATTTGATCTGTCTTTTTCATAATTCCACCCACATAACAATGGCATCCTCATTATTATCGGTATAATACCGTTTTCTAATGCCAGCTTTTTTTAGTCCAAATGATTGATATATTTTTTGTGCAGCTAGATTACTTTTACGTACTTCTAAGGACATCAATCGTCCACCTTTTAGTAAAGCTTTATTAATTAAATATTGAAAAAGCATACGGCCATAGCCTTTTTTTCTTTCACTCGGTAACACGGCGAAATTTGTCACTTGAATTTCATCAAAAATAATCCAAGCTCCGATAAAGCCGACAACACCCTGATCATTCTCAATGACATAGTAATGCGCAAAATTATTCTCTGTTAGCTCTTCTCTGTAGATATTTCGTGACCAGGGTGTCGGAAATGACGCCTTTTCTATTTCAGCTACAACATCGAGATCTTCCACCCGCATCAGTCTCATATTAACGGTCATGTTGATCTGCCTTTTGTTTTTCTAACCATTTCGCTTCTGCTTCAACCAAACGTAAATAGTTGGGCACAAGTAGATGAGGATCGGTTGGTCCGAAGTCTTTACCTACTTCAGCTAATAATCCGGCGCGCATTAAATGATGTCCATTAGGTTTGTATAGAGCCCGGTCACCTAAATGCTCCCCGATAAGTGATTGAAACTTATCTAAGTCTGGGCTAACAAAGGTCACCTGCTTGTTGAGTGCCGCTAATTTTTCAAGCCACTCGTCCATTAAGATGTTCACTTCAGGTAAGACCTCGTTGCCGGCTTTATCGTATAGTCCCGCATACACAAGACCGCGTCTCGCATCGAGGAAGCTACACACATAGTCATCTCCCGCTGCTTGTAAACTAAGGGCTCGTAAGCTTGATACACCAACGACAGGAATATTCAATGTCCAGGCCATTGTTTTAGCTGTAGATAAGGCAATCCTTACCCCGGTATATGAACCTGGACCCATCCCGACAACAATTTTCGTTAAATCTTGTGGCGTAACTTTGGCTTCTTTCATAATACGATCAATAGCTGGCATTAATCGTGTGGAATGCTTATTTTTATTTTTGGAACTGTATTCTTCAATAATCTCCTGACCGTTGTGTAAGCTCACACTCAACACATCAGTCGATGTATCCATAGCTAGAATCATATGTGAGGGATCTCCTTTATAACATAATCAAAATAGGCACTCGTCGATGTTAGCGTAATGATGCGCTCATCACTCTCATCTACTTTCTTAATAGTGATATCAAGTCGTTCATCAGGTAAAAATGAGGCAATGTACTGAGGCCATTCAACAACCGTCACACCGTCACCGTAAAAATAATCATCAAAACCAATATCTTCTTCCTCATTTTCTAAACGATAAGCATCGATATGATACAGTGGTTTTTCACCTTGATATTCTTTAACAATGGTGAAAGTTGGGCTATTAATTGTCCGTTTGACACCAAGGCCCATTCCTAAACCTTTCGTAAATGTTGTTTTACCAGCGCCTAAATCACCACTTAAAGTCAGGCAATCATTTGGTCTGAGTAGTAAAGCAATTTTTTCACCTAAGCGTTTTGTTTCTTCTGGTGTAGATACGTGATATGTTTTTTCTGTCATTTATTTCACCTAATTTTTATGGGTATAACCCGTTTTTTTTAATCGCTTCAGTGTACCTTGCTTTTTTAGATACACCTGTCCATTTGTTTGTTCACTATCTTTCACATAGCCAATTTGACGCAGCGGTAAGTGATGCCGACGTGCTGCCTCTACGACAAAAGGAAAGTCTTGTTCTGAAACAGTTCCCAATAGTTCAAAGTCTTCACCACCTGAATACTTATAATCATGAATAAGCTCATCAGGTAAACTATACATATCCTGATGTACAGGCACTTGATCATCATCAATAAAAAGCGTCATCTGTGAAGATTTGGCAATTTCATGTGCTTCACTCGCAATCCCATCACTGACATCGTTTAATGCTACGCGCCTTAGTGACTTTAGAGCTTCTGCGAAATCTACTCTAGGTGTTGGTTGTTGATGCCGGTTAATAAAATAATCACGATCAATCTTATCAAGTCGATCACGATAGGATTGATCTTTGTATTCGTCTAACAATAGGCCAAGACCGAAACGGCTATCACCTAATGTGCCTGTCACAAAGACAATATCCCCATCTCTCGCATGACTTCTTAGTCTAGCCTTATCTTTCTCTACTAACCCATGAATCGTCACTGAGACGACTAATTGATCGCCTGTGACGGTGTCTCCACCGATCAAATCCATATGATACTTGCGACTTAATTGGTCCATCCCTTGATAGATCGCTTGAAGTTCATTATCTGAATAATCTTTTGGGACAACAAGAGAGATCATATAAGACGTCGGTACGGCTCCCATGGCGGCGATATCACTGATGTTTGCGGCTAACGTACGGTATCCAATATAAAAAGCGGGGACTGTTTCTTTTGAAAAATGAATCCCATCGACCATTGTATCAACTGCCGTCACAAGATCATGGTAAGGGTGCCTGAGAACAGCTGCATCATCACCAATGCCTTTAATGACGCTACTCTGTCGATAATAACCTTGTGTAATTGAATCAATAAATTCAAATTCATTCATAGTAGACCGTCCTTCATTTACATATTTGCTACAACCATCATAGCAAATATTCCAAAAGAAATCGAAGATTTATCCTATATTCACCTTAAAAAAGGCATTAAAAAAACCATATCATTATTCATTACTGAATAAGATACAGTTACCTTTTAAAAAAATGGCGGTCCGGACGGGACTCGAACCCGCGACCTCCTGCGTGACAGGCAGGCATTCTAACCAACTGAACTACCGGACCATATTTGGTTGCGGGGATAGGATTTGAACCTATGACCTTCGGGTTATGAGCCCGACGAGCTACCAGACTGCTCCACCCCGCGACGATATGAATGTATTCATTATAAACGATAAATTGCCTTTTGGCAA
>NZ_BAXD01000019.1:0-57243 GCF_001310395.1 Halolactibacillus sp. JCM 19043 | reverse complement strand
TTCTCTTTTTTGAGGGATGTTTATCAAATTGAGAAAAGGGAACAGTAACAAGGGAGAGAAAACGATGCAGTTACAAACAATTCAAGGAGGCTATTGGATGACACAACTACACGATCACGTAAACACAATCGTCGCAACACAAGGGGTGCTTTTTACGAAGTTACACCAACACCACTGGTATGTGAAGGGCGATAAATTCTTTACGTTACATGAAAAGTTTGAAGAGTTATATGATGAAGTAAACGGACAATTTGATGCATTTGCTGAGCGTTTATTAACGATTGGTGGTCGTCCTTATTCGACGCTACAAGAATTTATTGACCACTCAAGTATTAGTGAAGCACCATACACAAAAGAGGTCTCATCAGAAGAGATGGTCAAGACCGTCCTAGCTGATTTTGGCACGGTCGTCAAAGACTTAGCTAAAGGGATTGAACTGGCTGGTGAAGCGGGAGACGATGTGACGGAAGATTTATGTATCGGCTATAAAGCGTCACTAGAGAAGCATATGTGGATGTTACGTTTTTACTTAGGTTAAGTTTTTTACGCTGTACAAAAATGCTTTTACAAAACACATGAACGCATGTTATCAACATCCATCTAAACATATTCAATAAACAAAAAGGAGCTGTTTTCATTGACACAACTACATGATCACGTAAACAAAATCGTCGCAACACAAGGGGTATTATTCACGAAGTTACACCAACATCACTGGTATGTAAAAGGAAATAAGTTTTTCGTTTTACATGAAAAGTTTGAAGAATTATACGATGAAGTGAATGGGCAATTTGATGAATTTGCGGAGCGTTTATTAACGATTGGTGGAAGCCCTTATTCTACACTACAAGAGTTTCTTGATCACTCAAGTATAAGTGAGTCGCCATATACGAAAGAAGTTTCATCAGACGAGATGGTTAAAACGGTCCTAGCTGATTTTGAAACAGTCGTTGAGGACCTAGAAAAAGGGATTGAACTGGCTGGTGAAGCAGGTGATGACGTGACAGAAGACATGTGCATCGGCTATAAAACATCACTTGAAAAACATATGTGGATGTTACGTTACTATTTAGGCTAAGTAATCAAATGAAGTAAGAGACGTCAAATAGACGCAATAGCAGAGTTTCGTAGTGGATGAATCGAATGAATAAACTATTAAAGGAGTTGTTTTCATTGACACAATTACACGATCACTTAAACAAAATTGTCGCAACGCAAGGGGTATTATTCACGAAATTACACCAGCATCATTGGTATGTGAAAGGACCGAACTTCTTTACGTTACATGAAAAATTCGAAGCGTTATACGATGAAGTCAATCAGCAATTCGATGAATTTGCGGAGCGTTTGTTAACGATTGGTGGAACTCCATATTCTACACTACAAGAGTTTCTTGACCACTCAAGCATTAGTGAAGCACCTTACACAGATAAAGTACCGGCAGAAGAGATGGTTAAGTCGGTCCTTTCGGACTTTGAAACAGTCGTCAAAGAGTTAGAAAATGGGATTGAACTTGCTGGTGAAGCGGGCGATGACGATACAGAAGATTTATGTATTGGCTATAAAACATCACTCGAAAAACATATGTGGATGCTTAAGTACTATTTAGATTAATTTCACATGAGTGAAGTCACCATTTGTTCTTTTGTCGATAGACATATAGGTGAACGCAAGCGAATGTAACTAAAATAGCATGAAACAAGAGAAAGCGAAAGAGAGAAGATAGAAAAAAAGACTCACATGGCGTGAGTCTTTTTGTATGTCAAGCTAGTCTTAATAGAAAGATGCGCCAACGATGACAAGTAAAATAAACAAAACAACAATTAAAGCAAACGTATTGTAGCTGTTTGATTGGCATGGGTTTGGTTGGCAAGGATACATAAACGTCACCACCTTTACTCGAGATATAATAGTATATCCGATTAGTGATAAAAAGGTAGGGCGATTATCTTTAAAGAAACAGATTCTATTTTGATTAGCTCAATACGAGCCAATACTATTTAATCAAACGTCTTCCGATTCTTTTGCATTTATAGTCAACGCACGTTCGATCGCTTTTTTTACCCCATCATCATTATTTGATGTGGTCGTATAGGCGGCGTTTGCTTTAATTAAATCTGCAGCATTGTCCATCGCGACACCGTATTTAACGTTTGTTAACATCGGTAAATCATTTTCGTTATCACCAATAGCCATAATCTCATCTGACGTAATGCCGAGCGACTTGGCGTAACGTAATAGCGCATGGCCTTTCGTTGCTTCTTTATGATTAAATTCAACATTATCAAATCCTGAGCTTGTCACATAAATGTCTTCTCTATTTGAAAACATATGACGCAACGATTCAAGATCACCTTTATTATAAGAGAAAGCAAGTAATTTATAGGGGATAATATTCGGGTCATGTAAGACTGATAGAAAATCATCTGTAAAGGTGAATGTTTCTTCTTGGAAACGTCGATCAATATACGCTTTAATTTCATCATCACTGAACCCAACAAACTTTTCTCGTAAAATCGTTAACAACATATCGATAAAGTGATCTTTTTCTGGCGCGTAGACGCCGTTGTTTGTATACATTTCTAAATAAATTTTATTTGTGTCAACCGCTGCAATAATTTCTTTTGCGATAGGCACATCAAAGGGTGTGTCCACGACAAGATTATGCTCATGGTCGAATAGATTAGCCCCATTCATGCAAAGATAGGCACGTCAAGTCCTGCCTTTGAAATTGCTTGTTTTGCAGAGCCGTATGAGCGGCCAGTTGCGACCATAAAACGAATACCTTGTTGTTCTGCTTTGTTAATCATCTGAACGGTTTCTTTTGAAATCGTCCCACCTTCTTGTAGTAAGGTGCCATCTAAGTCTGATGCAATTAATTTAATCATTTGCTTGCTCCTCATTATGTTTATATAGTAAATGGATGTAAATAGATGTTTCTAATGAAACGAAGATCAGTTACGATGATGATTCAATAATGCCTAAATGAATAAAGGCATCATATAAGCCCCCTTCATCAACAGAGGTCGTCTGATAATCGCTATAAGCGATTAAGTCAGGATGAGCGTTCCCCATCGCGATACCGGTACCGGCAAGTTTCAACATGTCTTTATCATTCATTCCGTCGCCAATGGCAGCTACCTGTTCCATGTTTAGACCTTCTTGTTTTACAATGGCTTCGATTGCTTTGCCTTTATTGACAGCTTGTTGAATAATATCATAGTGATTAGTCATACCTTCGACGTGTACTTCAGAAAAGAAAAGTGTCTCATCTTTTTGATATAAGTAGATGTTGTCTTTTGGACAGTTCATTAAAGTCATACCATATATATGACTTTTTTGATCATCGGTGTATAAAGCGTTGTACACAATACCGAAGTGTTGAATAAACGTTTGAACAAAGTCAGGTTCAAAAGAGGTAAACAAATTATGTGTGTCAGAATATAACACGATTTCTTGATTATGAGCTTGTGCGGTCTGAATCAAATCATCGACAACTTGTTCATTCATATGTTGTTCATATAGAACACGGTCGCCTTTTCTCGCATAAGCCCCGTTATATCCAACAACATTGGTAATGCCGAGTGTGTCCATTAATGGCTTTAGTTCATGTACCGGTCGCCCCGTCGCGAGCCATAGTTCAACGCCTTTTGCTTTAGCAGCTTTAAGGGCGGCGATGGTTTTGCTGTGAATCGATTGATCATGTCTTACGATAGTACCGTCAACATCGATAAAAAGGTGTGTGATCTGTGTCATGGTTATTCCTCCGGATAAATAATTAGTGAAATATAAGCTATATTTAAAACGCCATGTTCATCGCTTGTTCTTCCTCATATTCTAGTGTACCATGAAAAGGAATCATCTGTGTATTGTAGAACATCATGTAAGGGCATACATATTAAAGGAGCGATTTTTTTGGGTAGTTTTAATCAACAATTCATTTTATCGATTATTATTATCGTGCTAGGTTTTTTTATTAACCGTTTCGGCTGGTTGGGAGAGAATGAGGGGGATGGCCTCTCGCGTTTGATCATCAACGTTACCTTACCAAGCTTAATTATCTATTCGTTTCATGATTTAACAATTGAACCCTCCTTGTTAGTACTTGTATTGTGTGGCATTATTTATGGTTTGATCTTAATGGGAGTAGGCTACTTGTTTTTTCGTAAGAAAGTAGGCAAATCAAAAGGCATGTTGCTTATGATGATGCCAGGTTTAAATATTGGCTTATTCGCTTATCCTTTAGTAGAAGGCTTATTTGGCCAAGAAGGCATTCAGTTTTTTGGGATGCTTGACGTTGGGAATGCTTTAATTACCTTTGGTATGTGTTATGTCATTGGTAGTTATTATTCAGGTCAACATCAGGCCTTTGATTTTTTATCCATATTAAAGAAGTTAGGGCGATCGGTACCGCTGATGACTTATCTCGTCGTCTTTATCCTTTCAGTTCTAAACTTGCAGCTGCCTATGCTATTGATTGATACGGCGGAAGTCATTTCAAGAGCGAATATGCCGCTGTCTTTAATTGTGCTCGGGATGTTTATTCATATCCACATGGACAAGTCACAACGCCATGATTTACTATCGTTTCTATCAGCGCGATTTGGGGTGGTATAATCGTTGGTTTGATTTGTTATTACATGCTACCGCTAAGTGAGATGGTAAGACTCACATTATTCATTGGGGCGATTCTTCCCTTGCCACTTGTCCACTTACCGTATGCGGTTGATTTTGATTATGATCGCCGCTTTGTCGGGACGGTATCCAGTTTTTCGCTTGTTATCAGTTTTCTATTGATTTGGCTCGTCGCGATGTTGATCGTTTAACTTGTTTATAAATGAAGAAATTTAATTTGCTTGAACCGTTTTTAATCACAAGATTTAAGGTATAGTCTAGCATAATCGTTATAAAGTGAGGGGTTTATTATGGATGACTACTTAAACATTTTACGTGTATTTGAAGATAATGTCTTAAAACTAAAAAAGCGTTACCGCTGGCGTTTTGACTCAAAAAGTATTGCGCTCGTATCACTACAATTTGCGCTTAGTCATCAACCGCTAGATTTAAATGTATTTGAGCATGTTAGTCAAACGCTCAGTAAAAAACTATCGCCTTTCTCCACGTTAAAACAATCGGAACAGTACTTTATTGCTGCATCTTTAATTATTAAGACAGACGATCCGATCGCAGCGATTGATGATTTTTTAACGCAACAAAAAGCGTTAATGAAAGAGGGTATGATCAAAGAAACGGTCAGTTATTACTTAGCACTTATGTTAGTAGAGAAAAAGGCGCCGCTTTCTTCTGTAGGGTCAGCTAATCAGCTGTATCGCCGCTTAAAGCATCGACATAGCTTTATGCTAAATCGAACCATTTTTCCATTTGTATTTAAAATTACTGTCGAACAACAGCATAATAAACGCTTGCAAGATGAACAAGCTGTTGTTGAAGTGATTGAATCGAATTATGATCAATTAGTCAAACATGGGTTTAAGGCGGGGACGCACCTTTATGTCATGAGTATGGTCTTTTCATTACCGGCCTTCCGTCACCATTTAAGTCATGCGATTCAGTTATTCAAACAGTTAAGTGAGGTAAACTTTACGATAGAACCAGAACAATATCTCTCGTTTGCGATTTTATCACATTCATCTTTTGAGAAGAAACATGTAATTGAACTGGAGATATTAGTTAATGACTTAGTGAAACGAACGAAAATTAAGCAAGATAAAAAGTTTCAAAAACAGTTAGCGATGCATATGCTACTGATTGATTATTTGCCGCATCAAACAGGGGCGAGTCAAGACGTGCTGACGCTTGCGTACGAATTAATTGAAGTGGAGCACATGGCCATTATGTCGGCTGTGTCATCTAGTTCTATTGGGTTATATTAAAAATAATTATAGGGAAAGTAGGAGAAGATTATATGGCGCAAATGACGTGTCACTTTTTTTCAGATGTTTTACAAAAGCATACGGGAATGACTGTGATAATTCCGGAACAAACAAGCAACCAATATGGCGGGGTAAATAAAGACCAACAAGCAAAGTTACCTCTTCTTTATTTACTTCATGGCTTTTCCGATGATCATACGATTTGGAGCAGACGAACATCAATTGAACGCTACGCGGATGAACATGGGATAGCTGTTGTAATGCCTGATGGTGACCATAGTTTTTATACTGATATGCATCAAGGGAGAAACTACTTTACTTTCTTATCGGAAGAGCTACCTAAAAAAGTGGCCTACTTATTTCCGGTATCAATGGAACCTAAGGATACTTATGTCGCCGGTTTATCGATGGGGGGATATGGGGCGCTTAAATGGGCGTTAAGTAGACCGGACGCTTTCCATAAAGTCGCTTCGCTCTCTGGGGCTGTTGATATGGCGAGACTACGACAAGAACGCGAGACGGGCGATATGGGACCATTAATGGATCGCATTTTTGCGGATAAAGATATTACCGATACGACACATGATCTGTTTTACTTACTCAAGCAGTTAATCAACAATAAAAAGGATGTACCAGATATTTATCTTGCATGTGGAACAGAAGACTTTCTTTACGAGGATAATCAACGTTTAGCAGAACAGTTAACAGCCTATGACCTTCGGTCAAAAGTGACGTTTGATTCAGGTACCCATGAATGGGGCTATTGGGACCGACATATAAAAGAAGTGTTGGACTGGATGATGAAATGAAACAGATCTCATAAGTCTTGCGTGTATTCGAGACTTAAACCTAGCGGTCCCCAGCGATCTCTAGGTTTTTTTAATACCTATATATGTGTTAAACAGGACCAGTAACATCGATAGGTGTGGTAGACTATGGTTAATGAGGTGAAAATAATGACAATATTAGTGGTAGAAGATGAAGTGAAATTGGCACGTGCTTTAGAACTTGAGTTAAAGTTTGAAGGTTATGATGTGTTATTATGTCATGACGGGAAAGAAGCACTTCAACTTATGTTAGATCAAACGTTTGAATTAGTCATTTTAGACGTTATGTTACCTAATTTAAGCGGGATGGATATTTTGCGTCGCTTACGAAAAGAAAATGAAACATTGCCAGTGATCATGCTGACAGCGCGTGATCAAATTTATGATAAAGTGAGTGGCTTAGACTAGGTGCGAATGATTATATTACCAAGCCGTTTGAAATTGAAGAATTGCTTGCTAGAATCAGAGTGCAACTGCGCAAGAATCCATTAGCGCTTGAGACCGATCAAGCAGATCAATTAGCTATCAAAGATGTCGTGATTTATTTAAGTACTTACGAAGTAAAGAAAGATGACCGACTTGTTGAATTAACGAAACGAGAATTTGAGTTAATGGCTTATTTAGCGAGGAATAAAAATCACGTGTTGACTCGTGATCAACTCTTGGCAGAAGTGTGGGGATATGATTATATGGGCGAGACAAACGTCGTTGATGTCTATGTCAGATATTTACGACAGAAGTTAGGTTATGAGCTGATTGAAACGGTGCGGGGTGTCGGTTATATGGTGCGGAGTGAATAAAGATGAAACTGAAGACAAAGCTTGTCTTATTTAACACGCTCGGCTTTCTCTTGTTTTTATTTGTGATTGAAGCGCTCATTTATTTTAGTTTTATTCAAATTATGACGAGTCAAGAAATCGACCGGATTGAAGCGCAAGCGACGACATTACTTGAAGCTTTTGCTCAAGATGAGGTCAGCAATGTAGACCCGGCCCAATTATTAAAAGCTTATGTTCCCGCTGATGGGATGATTCGTCTCATAGACGATGAAGGGGAGATTATTCAAGTCGTGACACAAGATGAACGCTTGACGAATCTTGATGCCTCATTTATTAATCGATCAGCGACAGAAGAATTCACTATCGAAGATGGTGAGCGCTTTGCTAAAGTATCTGTGCCAATTATTTATGTCGATCAACAAGTAAGAGCGCTCGAATTAGTGCAACCACTCAAATATATTGATGATGCCCTCGATGTCTTAATGCTCGTGCTCATCTTAAGTTTTTTCATTATGATCATTCCGGGTGTATTAATTGGGAAGACAATTGCCAGACTCATCATTCAACCAATCGAACGATTGTCGCACGCGATGCAACATAATCAAACGGATGGGAAGTGGGAAACGGTCGAATTTAGTGATCGGAAAGATGAACTTGGACAAATGGCGCTTAACTTTAATGAAATGAATACCCGACTTAAGTCAATGTTTGATACACAAGAACAGTTTGTCGCCAATGCTTCGCATGAATTAAAGACTCCCCTAGCGGTGATTAAGAGTTATGTAAGGTTGATGGAACGTCAAGGGAAGATTAATCCAGAGGTGATGGAAGAATCACTTGAAACGATAAATGATGAAACAGACCGTATGCATCGCTTAATCCAACAAATGTTAACGCTCGTATCAATTGAAAAAGGTGAGAGGTTTACGTTTGAACAAGTATCTTTAAGACCGCTTTTAAAACAAGCGAGTAAATCCATTGCTTTAGCTTTTGACCGAACCATTGCGCTAGATATGGTAGAACAAGAGATAACGATTGTTGGTGATCAAGAGAAGCTAAAACAATTGGTCTATATTTTGTTAGATAATGCTCAGAAGTATTCAGAAGCCGCTATTATGTTAAGGTTAAAACAAACGGCGACTGAGGCGATTATTGAAGTGGAAGATAAGGGTGAAGGATTAAGTGAACAAGATCAATTAGCTATTTTTGATCGGTTTTATCGTGTGGATAAGGCTCGTGCACGCGAAACCGGGGGAACAGGTCTCGGTTTAACGATTGCCAAAGCGATTGTTGACCAACATGATGGGCGGATTGAAGTAGCGTCAACCTTAGGTAAAGGGACGACATTTCGTATCTTTTTACCATTCTAACCATCTTCTCATTAATTTCTCATGAAGCCTTTACAGTGCTTTCATCTTCTATTGCTATACTAAAAGTAACAAAGGGAGGATGATAAAAATGAAATCAACAATGGTAAAAGTAATCGGAAGTCTTGTCGGTGGGCTGGCTGTCTTTCTTATCAGTGCGTATGTATTCCAATATGCTATGGGCACAACAGAAGCTAAGATGTCGATCGAAGAGATTGAGTCGCTTGCTAGCGAACGCTTTCCTGGAGAAGTAGTCGAAGTTGAATATGATGACAACACGTACGAAATTGAAATTAAAATGGATACGCAGTCATTTGAATTGGTATTAGATGCAACAACGGGAGAAATCCTTTACTTAGAAGAAAAGAATCATTCCGTCGCAACAGCGAATGATCGTGAACAAGCGGATCAACCTAAACAAGAAGCAACTGCTGATCAATCAGGTGAAGTAACAACGACAGATGAAGAACAAGTAGATACATCTACTGACTCAGATCCTGCCTCTGAATCTGACAGCTCAACTGTTGATGGAACGACAGATGACTCAAAAGAACCAGTGTCAGAACAAGAAGAATCGAAAGGTGATGAAGAACTGTCATCTAATCAATCGATTCCAAATGAAAATGCCTCCGATGTAGCTAAAGAAACAGTAGCCAATACACCGGCTGTTATGATTAATCGAGGACAGGCACAGAAAATCGCAAGAGAAAAAGCAAACAATGCAAAAGTGACTGAAATTGAACTTGAAGAAGATGATGGCATGACTTACTATCAAGTCGAACTTGAAAATGATACGCATGAATTTGAAGTAGAGATTGATGCTTTTACCGGAAAAGTGCTCATTATTGAGATGGAGCAGCGCGATGACCAAACAACCGCTAAAAGTCAAGTCATGTCACGTGATGCTGTGCGTCAATTATTAACTAAAAATTATGCGGACTATCGAATTGAAAAAATAGAGTTAGATAACGATGATGGTCGTATGGTATATGACATTGAATTAAAAGCTGGTCGGGTAGAAATTGAGATGGCATTAGATGCTGTCTCTGGCGATGTTTTAGACTTTGATAAAGAAGTAGACGACGAAGATGATCGGGATGATGATTAAAGTAAAAGGGGCTAAGGCCTCTTTTTTTCTTTTTTAAAACAACGCCATTATGGTGTAAGTCATTGATCACGATGGGTCATCTCACAAGTATATGCGGGTTGATAAATAAAAATAATCAACAAAAAAAGGAAGCGACAGAATCGCTTCCTTTGTGTGTTAGGTCTAATTAGTTCTTTTCAACGTTAGCTGCTTGTGGTCCGCGGTTACCTTCTTCGATATCGAAAGTTACTGCTTGTCCTTCTTCAAGTGTTTTAAAGCCATCGCCTTGGATTGCTGAGAAGTGTACGAATACATCGTCTTGTCCTTCTACTTCGATAAATCCAAAACCTTTGTCTGCGTTAAACCATTTTACTGTACCTTGTGCCATATTACTTTTCCTCCTAGTGTGGTTATTCCACACAATTGTATTACTATTCTTGCTCAAGCATCAAAACGAAAACTTTCACGTTGCTAGTTACTTGAAGTGTTTTTGCAGTCGAACAAAATAGCTAAGTTCATTATAGCAGGCGTTTTTAATAAATGCAACCCTATCGGAAGAGAAATTGTTGCTTTCGTCTATAAAATTCTGACTTTTTTTAAAAATATAGAAATGAAGCTTGATATGATAGGGTTTAGCACGGTAAAAATAAAAGAAAAAAATATAAATTTATTTTGAGATAGCGCTTGAATAGCACGTTTTTTCGTTGGCTTCATCATTTTTTAGCTATATAATGAGAGGAAAAGGTTGCGTAAAAAGACGTGAACCTATAATATAAGTAAGTGATTTAACTGTACGGTGGATTTAACAACAAAGGGGAAATGATTTATGTCAAACAAACCATCCATTTATGGCTTAACGAAAGACCAATTAACCGATTGGTTTTTAAGTCAAGGATTAAAGAAATTTAGAGCGACACAAGTGTGGGATTGGTTATATGTTAAACGTGTTAAAAACTTTGAAGATATGACGAACCTACCTAAAGACACGCGTGATTTATTAGAAGCGCATTTTACGATCGGGACATTAGAAGAAGAGATCAAGCAGGAATCAAAAGATGGGACAATTAAGTTCCTATTTAAATTATCAGATGGTAACTTAATTGAAACAGTTTTGATGCGTTTTTCTTATGGTCTATCCGTATGTGTGACAACACAGGTTGGCTGTAACATCGGCTGTACGTTTTGTGCCAGTGGGTTATTAAAGAAGAATCGCGACTTAACGAGCGGTGAAATTGTTGAACAAATTATGAAGGTGCAACATGCCCTTGATGAAAAAGGTTTAGATGAACGCGTGAGTCATATCGTTGTGATGGGTATTGGCGAACCATTTGATAACTATGATCATACGATGGCGTTCTTACGTATCGTAAATGATCAAAAAGGATTATCGATTGGTGCACGGCACATTACTGTTTCAACAAGTGGTCTTGCGCATAAAATCAGAGATTTTGCTGATGAGAACTTACAAGTAAACTTAGCTGTCTCACTCCATGCACCAAATGATGAACTAAGAACGTCTATTATGAAGATCAATCGAGCTTTCCCGATTCAAAAGTTAATGGACAGTATTGATTATTACTTAAAAACGACCAATCGACGGATCACATTTGAATATATTCTTTTAAAAGATGTGAATGATCATGTGAAAGAAGCAAAACAATTGGCGAAGTTATTAAAAGATAAACGTCATTTGAGTTATGTGAATCTCATTCCGTATAATCCTGTTGCTGAACATAATCAATATGATCGTAGTGAAAAGAAACAAATTTTAGCTTTCTATGAAGCCCTACTTAAAGAAGGGATCAACTGCGGGGTCCGAGTTGAACAAGGGTCAGACATTGACGCGGCCTGTGGTCAACTGCGCAGTAAACAAATGAAAAAACAACAAGCTTAACTAAAAGACAAAACCTATGAGCATCATTCTAGGTTTTGTCTTATTTTTGTGGATGTATTAAACGTGCTGTTGATACTACCATAGCATTCCTTCAATTTATAGGAAGCGTATGTGAGAAAGTAAGAGACATAAATATTTTGACAGAAAGATCTAATCCTTGTATACCCATAGGGGTATATAAGGAGGGGTTGTATGACTCAATCAATATTTTTATATAGCATCATTATGCTATTGACAGCTTTATCATGGTTTAAGGACCGGCAAAAAACAAAAAAAGCGCTGATGAAAGCTAAAAATATGTTAGTCAAGCTCGCACCAGAGCTGCTAGCTATTTTACTGTTTGTCGGTTTAAGTTTATCCATATTCACACCCGAGACCATTTCATCATTGATCGGTGATCAATCAGGCGTTGTGGGTGTCTTCATCGCTAGTTTTATTGGATCATTTGCGATGCTACCAAGTTTTGTCGTGTTTCCACTGGCGGATACATTAGTGGACAATGGGGCAGGATTAGTCCAAGTATCAGCGTTTATTGCGACCCTTGTCTCTGTTGGTTTTGCTAGTTTACCGATGGAAAGAAAAATCTTCGGTAAAGAGTTTACGTACATGCGAAACTTATCAGCGGTACTCATGGCGTTTGTTTTTAGTTTCGTCATTTGGGTGGTGTTACCATGGCTATAATTAAACGCTTCCGTGCGCTGACCATCTTAAGTATTATCCTGCTTGGTTTGACATGGATCAGTCCTGACCGAGGGACGAATGCTTTATCACTGACAGGCGATAGCTTAATTGACATGTTTTCGTTACTACCACCTATTCTCGTCCTTGTTGGATTAATAGATCAGTGGGTTGATAAAAAAGTCTTAATTAAGTTTATGGGAGATGACTCGAAGTTTCTAGGTGTTATCGTCGCGTTGTTATTAGGAGGACTTGCGGCGGGGCCGATGTATATAGCCTTTCCAATCGCTATTACATTATTAAAGAAAGGTGCGAATATTCGTTATGTCGTGTTTTTCTTAGGGGTATGGACAACCGCAAAGCTACCGATTGTGTTATTCGAAGTGGCGGCATTTGGTTGGCAGTATACATTCATTCATGTGTCTGTTGGACTGATCTTCTTCTATTTTGTCGGTGTATTTTTCGAGAAGCGATTTGATCCAAAAACATTAGTAAAGGAAGATATTACAAGTAATGATAAATAGTCTGCTTAAAACCTCTCATGCGGTTTGTCCGTTTGAGAGGTTTTTTGTGAAAAAAACGTCGTCTTCTCTCAATTTGTATAAGAAAATAAGGTAAGGCATGCCAGGTCACTTTAAATGGATAAAAATAACGGGTGGATTTAAACAGAAAGAATGAAAGCTATTATAAATTAATTTAAGTAAATATATTGCGACCTGAAATGAATTGTGCTATTCTTTTGATAGCGATTAAGTGCAACCGTTTGCCTTAAGGTTTGTTATGGCTAATAATGTATCCGGTTGCAAATGATTTTATACTGTGGCTGATTTAGCGGTCATTCATAATTCGATTAACATGTAATGAGAGAAAAATAGTTATTTGTAAAAAATGCAAAATTGCGCAACTTTTTCATGAATAATATTAAGGAGGCATTAAAATGGGGAAATGGTGGCAAAATTCTACTGTCTATCAGATTTATCCACGTAGTTTTAATGATTCAAATGGCGATGGTATTGGAGATATTAACGGGATTACAGAGCGCTTACCGTACTTAAAACAGTTAGGTATTGAAGTCATTTGGTTATCACCGGTGTATCAATCACCGAATGATGATAATGGCTATGATATTAGTGATTATGAAGCCATTATGGATGAGTTTGGTACAATGGAAGATTATGATCGTATGTTAGCGGAAGCGAACCGGTTAGGATTAAAAATTATGATGGATTTAGTTGTAAATCATACATCAGATGAACATCACTGGTTTATTGAATCAAGACAAAGTAAAGCAAGTGAGAAACGAGACTATTATATTTGGCATGACCCAAAAACAAACGGTGAACCACCAACAAACTGGGCGGCCGCATTTGGTGGCAGTGTGTGGGAGTTTGATGAGGCAACGGGTCAATACTACTTACATCTTTTCAGTAAGAAACAACCTGATTTAAACTGGGAAAATGAAAATATGCGTCACGACATTTATCAGATGATGCGTAACTGGTTAGATAAAGGCGTCGCTGGCTTTAGAATGGATGTCATCAACATGATTTCAAAAGATCCGCGCTATCCAGAAGGTGAATTACTAAAAACGGGTTATAACGATGGCAGTCCGTATTATTTTAATGGACCGAAGGTCCATGACTTCTTACAAGAGATACATCAGGAAGTGTTGGCGGATTATGAAACAATCACCGTTGGTGAAATGCCCAATGTGAATGTAGACCAAGCGAAGCTCTATACAGGTGAGGACCGGAAGGAATTAGATATGGTGTTTCACTTTGATCACGTCGGCTTAGGTGACGGTGAACTCGGTAAGTGGACACCGAAAGAATGGAAACTTACCGAATTAAAAAAGATTTTCACTCGTTGGCAAGAAGGGCTCGACCAAGTGGGGTGGAATAGCTTATATTGGAGCAATCATGATCAACCCCGGGCGATTTCTCGCTTTGGTGATGACCGCGCGCAATACCGGGAAAAGTCAGGTAAGATGCTTGCGACGTGTCTGCATATGTTGAAAGGTACCCCTTACGTGTTCCAAGGTGAAGAGATAGGCATGACCAATGTAAAGTTTGATTCGATTGACGATTACCGGGACCTTGAGTCGATTAATGCTTATCATGAATTAACGGACAAAGGTTTACTGACAGAAGATGAGATGATAAGAGCGATTCATCAACGCGGCCGCGATAATGCGAGAACACCAATGCAGTGGTCAAGTGAGAATCATGCTGGATTTACAACGGGTGAACCTTGGATCAAGGTGAATCCAAACTATCCAGATATTAATGTGAAAGACGCATTAGCACGGGAGGATTCGATTTTTTATTACTACAAACAATTAATTGAACTGAGAAAGCAACATGAGATTTTTGTTAAAGGACGTTATCAGCTGCTTCATCCTGACCGTGAGGATGTATACGTCTATGAGCGCGTATTAGATGACCAAGTGCTTGTTGTCTTAACAAACTTTACGGACCAAGTTGTTTCAGTCGATATGACTGTTGATTTAACGAAGGCTACATGCTTAATTACGAATGAAACAGAAGCAATCAAACAAACAGAAGCTGGCTATACATTACAACCTTACGGGGCGTATGCTTTTTTGTTAAAACGCTAAATAATACTGTAATGAAGTAAGCTGTAATAGCCAACTTAACAGTGTAAGCTATTTAATAACAGTTTTAAAAAAATGAAAGAGATAATAGGGGTGCAGCAACATGACAAAGAAAATTTGGTGGAAAGAAGCGGTCGCTTATCAAGTGTATCCGCGTAGTTTAATGATTCAAATGGTGATGGTATTGGTGATATTAGAGGGATTATTGAAAAGCTCGATTACTTAAAGAATTTCGGCATCGATGTTATTTGGGTCTCACCGATTTATGAATCGCCTAACGATGATAATGGTTATGATATCAGTGATTACCAGGACATTATGGCTGACTTTGGTACAATGGAAGATTTCGATGAGTTACTTAAAGAAACACATAAGCGTGGAATGAAAATCATTATGGACTTAGTAATCAACCATACGTCTGATGAACACCCGTGGTTTATTGAGTCACGTGCGTCAAAAGATAATCCAAAACGTGATTGGTATATTTGGCATCCGGGGAAAGACGGAAAAGAACCGAATAACTGGGAATCTATCTTTAGTGGCTCTGTTTGGGAACATGATGCACAAACCGATGAATACTATATGCATGTCTTTAGTAAAAAGCAGCCGGATTTAAACTGGGAAAATAAAGACGTACGAGATGCTCTCTATGATATGGTTAACTGGTGGTTAGATAAAGGGATTGACGGCTTTAGAGTCGATGCTATCTCCCACATCAAAAAACGTGAAGGTTTTCCTGACTTACCTAATCCAGAGAATAAGAAGTATGTCCCGTCATTTGATCATCATATGAATCAACCGGGGATCGATACATTCTTATCAGAGTTCGCCCAAAAAACATTAAAAAACTATGATATTATGACTGTGGGTGAAGCTAACGGGGTTACGCTAGAAGATGCAGATAAGTGGATTGGCGAAGAAGATGGTTATTTTAATATGATCTTCCAATTTGATCATTTAAGTCTTTGGGGGACAAGTGTGGACGGCGGTCTTGATTTAGACGCCTTAAAAGCCGCTTTAACGAAATGGCAAGTTGGCTTAGATGGCCATGGTTGGAATGCGTTATTTTTAGAAAACCATGATCAACCGCGTTCGGTCTCAACGTGGGGGAATGATACCGATCTACGTCAAACATCCGCAAAAGCACTTGCGACCCTTTATTTCTTAATGCAAGGGACGCCGTTTATTTATCAAGGCCAAGAGATTGGGATGACCAATGTCCAGTTTGATTCAATTGATGATTATAATGATGTGGCGATTAAGAATCGTTACAAACATGAAAGAGAAGACGGCAAGTCTCATGAAGAAATCATGGCCTCGATTTGGAAAAACGGCCGCGATAATTCACGAACACCGATGCAGTGGGATCAGTCGCCTATGGCTGGCTTTACGACGGGCACACCTTGGCTTAAAGTGAATCCAAATTATCCAGATATTAATGTGAAGCACAACGTTGAAGACCCACATTCGGTCTATCATTACTACAAACGGTTAATTGAAATAAGAAAAGCGAGTGATGTATTAATCTATGGTCATTACACGCTCATTGAAGGTGAACATGAACAAGTCTATAGTTATTTACGTCACGACGAAGAACATGACGAAAGGTATATCATTGTCGTGAACATGTTTGATGTGAATACAACCATCGACTTTACCGGTGACTATGAGCTGGTCGATTGTGTCTTATCAAATTACGTTGTAACAGAAAAGACGCTAAATCTTCACTTACGTCCTTATGAGGCGCGGGTCTATAAAGTCTTACCGAAAAAATTAGTGTAACAAGTTAATTAAACATTAAATAGCCTTCTTTTATAGTAAGATGAAAAAAACCAAGTGACGGGTAAAATCTCGGCCACTTGGTTTTTTGTTTTTTAATCCCACTTAAACGGGGTTTCTTGATACACGTAATAGTTTAACCAGTTTGAAAACAGTAAATAGGCTAGCGAACGCCAGCGATTTCTAGGGGTGGCATCCGTATTGTTATTAGGGAAATAGTTTACCGGTGCATCAATTTTGATGCCTTTATTTAAGTCGCGAATAAATTCTTCATTTAAAGTATCGGCATCATATTCGATATGACCGGTAATCATCACGTGTCGTTCGTCTTTTGAGGCGATCAGTAACGGACCGGCTTCTTTTGAATCATCTAACATCAAGAGGTCAGGGTGATGTTTCAGCTGGTCATAGATTGCATCCGTGTTACGTGAATGTGGCGCTAAAAATTCATCGTTAATGCCGCGCATCAGCTTATTTGTCGCTTCTATTCGGTTATGCATAAAAATCCCAGAGATTTTTTTCTCGCGAGGCTGTTTATTAATGCCGTAATGATGATACAGAGCTGCTTGTGCGCCCCAACAAATATGCAAGGTTGAAGTGACGTGGTCTTTGGTCCAGTTCATGATCTCTACCATTTCAGGCCAGTAATCAACGTTTTCAAAATCGAGATGTTCAACCGGTGCACCGGTGATGATCATCCATCATAGTGACGTGACTTTACAGCTTCAAAAGTTTGATAAAACTTTTCTAAGTGTGATTTAGTGACATTTTTTGATTCATACGTAGCGGTATGAATGAAGTCTACATTGACCTGAAGTGGTGAGTTACTGAGTAACCTTAACAGTTGTGTCTCTGTACGTTCTTTTTCAGGCATGAGATTCAACAACAATAAATTAAGCGGACGGATATCTTGTGTCGTCGCTCGATCGGATTCCATAATAAAGATATTTTCTTTTTCTAATATCGGTCGTGCAGGTAATGCATGTGGTACATTAATAGGCAATCAAAATCCCCCCGTTCGTCAAATCTATTTGTCTATTATAGCTTGATTGACGTATGTATTCAATAAATAAAGAAAATTCAGATATAAACCATCATTGTCTATTATAAAAGAGACAATGATGGGTTATATTAGATTTTTAAGCGATCAGGTAAGGTAACAATTGACTCAATTAATGTGTTGAGTTTCGTTTCAATCCGGTGTAGTAAATAAAAGGTCACTACAATCGGAAAACCTAAATCAGCGATTAATTGGATCCATTGAGGGTCCATTTAAAATTCCTCCTCTCAAAAGGTGATAGACAAACAGGAGGCCGTATGGCCTCCTAATGTCAGGTCGGGTTATTAACCAAGCGTAATATCTGTAACTTGACGTTCAACGATACGCGCACTCTCTTTTTTAACGAGATCACCGCCTGATGAGATAAAGGCATTCTCGGTCACGATTGTATCCATGACCGTGTTGATTAAGGCAGGATCAACCGGTTCAACCGGTGCATCGAGTGACAATGTCACGATTTTATCATCGGCATTTCTAAATTTAAGTTCTAAAACTTTCATAGTATAGCCACCTCCTTTCTTAAAAAATCAGCGTGATTGATTACTCTGGAGAGATCAGAGACGTGTCATTACGCTTGATTTCCATTAAGGGATACTGTTGAAGCGAGCTAAGCGCGTTACTTACGACAAGTAATGCATCCGGTGTTGCGTCGGTTTTGACGTTGTTAAATGACTTTGTTTTCACAACGTCTTTACCTTCTAAATCTACGCCAGTAATGAAGTATAACTGTAAACGTGTGTTTGTGGTTACTTGAGTTGCCATGGTGCCTCACCTCCTTTCACAACTATAATCGTCATGAGAAAATAAAGGAGGCGGGAAATAGGTGACTAATTGTGCTATGATAATATCTAATTTTCAAATTATATTATCTAATCCAATTTTGAGTAGAGGTGCAAAATGATAACATATCCAGTATTTACAAATGATTCAACAATCGGAGTAACAGCGCCATCATCGGGTGTTGGAGAAGATCTACATAATATACTCAATCAAGCAATTAAAAGAATGCAAACTAAAGGATTTAACGTTGTTTCAGGGGACACTGCTTGGACTCAAATTAAAGCAAAGTCCGCATCTGCAATCCAACGTGCCAAAGAGTTTAACTCAATGATTCAAAGTGATGAAATTGAAGTTATTATTCCTCCATGGGGTGGGGAGCTTTTAATCGAAATACTAGAATATGTTGAATTCGATAAGGTGCAAAACAAGTGGATCTTAGGCTATTCTGATCTAAGTGTATTGCTATTAGCTATCACATTAACAAAAGGTCTTGCAACAGCCCATGGAACAAATTTAGTTGATTTAAGAGGAGAATATTCGGATGAAACAACGGCTATGTGGGAGCCTGTTTTAGCAACTAATAGAGATGAAACGATTGTTCAAAAGTCGTCACAACTATATCAAAAGGAGTGGAGTCACAATAGTCCATCACCTTGCGTCTTTAATCTAACTGAAAAAACGTATTGGAAAACTATCGATAATGAACCATTTCATATAGAAGGTCGTCTTCTTGGTGGGTGCATTGATGTAATTCGCCATTTAATTGGAACGCCTTTTGGTGACGTAAGAACATTTAGAGATAAATACATAACTAATGAACCAGTTGTATGGTATTTAGAGAACTGTGAATTGAATACGACTGATTTAAGAAGGTCTTTGGTACAAATGAAGTTAGCAGGTTGGTTTGAAGGATGTTCAGGCATACTATTCGGTCGAAGTGATGCAAACGTACCTGTAAGTGGTTACACAATTGAAGACGTGTATGCAGATATTGCCCGTGAATTGCAAATACCGATTGCCTATGATATTGATTGCGGCCATGTGCCGCCACAGATTACTTTTATAAATGGGGCATATGCAGAACTCCGAGTAGAAGATGGAGAAGGCACTGTAAAACAGACTTTTAAGCCTTGATAAACACACTATCTAGAACAGGGATGTATGACGGTTAGTATCGGAAATGTCACTACATAAATACCGAATTCACCCATTAGAATCCGATGTAGTTTTATCAACGTATTTTTTACTGACAAGACAACAAATATAAATACACTCCGAAGCCTCTATATGTAAACATATTGACTGAATCATTGGTATTGTTATTTTGATTGGTGTGATAAAGTGGCTTACGTACCTGATGGCGGAGCCATAGAATCAAATCAGAGCCGTGTTTCTTATCGCATGAAGAAGCGTGGCGTGCATTGGAGTTAAGCAGGTGCTCTAGGTATGGTCAAGCTTCGTCAAGTACGCGCGAATAACATGTTAAGAACTGTGTGCCTAAATCATTCATCGCGGTAGAAAAAAACGCACACTTAAATCTTTATTTAATCATCTTACCGAGAACAACTTGATACACACTGACTAAAATGTCCGACAGAAATTCCACGATAGATATGGTATACTATTGGGAGAAATTAAAAAGAGACAAAGGCGGGAGCAATCATGACAAAAAAACTCATCTTCTTCGATATTGATGGCACGCTGTTAAACCATGATAAACAGTTACCAGAAAAAGCGATCGAAGCGATACACAGATTAAAAGAAAAAGGCCATATCGTCGCCATCGCGACTGGACGTGGTCCATTTATGTATGAAGATATTCGCAAAACACTCGGCGTAGATACTTACGTCAGTTATAATGGATCGTTCGTCGTCTATGAAGAAAATGTGATTTATACAGCACCTCTTGATAAGCGTGCCCTGCTTCAACTTGAAGTAGAGGGACATGAAAATAACCATCCGATGATGTTTATGGATCATCAAAATATGCGTCAAAACGTGGAGAATCACCCATCGATTGATGAAAGTATCGCGACCCTTAAGTTAACTTTTACCCCAGATTATGATCCGAGTTATCATGCAGGACGTGACCTTTATCAAGCATTGTTCTTTGTGGACCAAGAAGAAATCAAACAATATGAAGGTCGTTATCCAGAGTTTGAATTTGTCCGTTGGCACCCACTTTCCGTTGATATTTTACCGGCAGGTGGCTCGAAATGGCGCGGAATTAAACAATTAATTGACTACTTAAACATCGACCCAAGTGATGTCTATGCTTTTGGCGATGGATTGAATGACGTTGAGATGCTCGAAAATATTCACAACAGTGTGGCGATGGGCAACGGCTGTTCAGAGGCGAAGCAAGTCGCAGATTATGTAACGGCTGATGTTGACGAAGATGGGTTGTATCTAGGTATTAAAGAAATGGGCTTGATTTAAAGCGTAAAACAGTTCAAATGCATAACTGTACGAAGAATTAGGAGGGTCTGGTGGATGGATAAAGTGCTACATCTGTTGCTGGTGATCATGTTACTTGTTATAGTGGTATTAACGTATCGTGTTTTTTTTCATTTACCAACGGACCCACTAGCATTAGGAGAGCTCCAAGTAAGTCTAGCCAGTGCTTACCTGATTTTTTTAGTCCTATTATTTTTTCAACAACATAAAAAGTAACCCGATTTTCTTGAATAATGAAGGCATAACAAAAGACTATTACTTTCAGCGCTTTTTCTGAAGGGTAGTCTTTTTTATTGTATGATAATGGTAAGACAGTGAGCGAAGACTGATTCAGTGCTTATCTGACTAGTGAATAAGCAAAAGAAGTTCGTTCGTTAGACTATTCGTTTTCATTATTTTCTGATATTATATTAGTCATTGGGATAAAGAGGTGAGGTAGTGATGGTATGTTATGGGTGCACTGAAACAGTCAGGCGTACACCAGAAGAAGTGGAACAACTCGTGAGTGAACAATTATCGTTTGAAACAGACCTTGTTTCAGAAGATACTTATCAAAAACGACTGGCACATTGTTACGCTTGTGATCAGTTAGATTATGATACAACGTGCCGTGTATGTGGCTGCTTTGTGCAATTTAGAGCTAGACTCAGTTATAAAGCGTGCCCACATATAGAAGAAAAAAGATGGGATAAGGTTAATACATAAACGAAGGGGAAGATAAAGATGGAACAACAAATATTTGACTGGATGGATCAGATTGAACAGGATTTACTTGATATTCGGACGCACTTATTTGAAAACCCAGAGCTCGGCGATCAGGAATTTATCGCACAAGAAACGTTAGTCGATTATTTAACGCAACATGCCTTTACGGTAGAGACGGGATTGGTTGAGCGACCAACGTCATTCCGGGCGACGTATAAAGGGAATAAAGAGGGTCCGACGATTGGTATTATGGCTGAATATGATGCCTTACCGGGTGTTGGTCATGGTTGTGGCCATAACTTAATTGCGACGATGGGAATTGGTGCAGGTATTCTATTAAGTAAAGTGATTGATGAATCTGGTGGCACAGTCATTGTTTACGGAACGCCAGCTGAAGAAACAAATGGTGCGAAAGTGCCGATGGCAGACGAAGGTCTGTTTGATGTGTGTGACGTGGCGATGATGGTGCACCCAGCAGGCGTATCAGCGAAAAGTGGCGAGTCACTGGCGATGGATGCGATTGAGTTTCGTTATGAAGGGAAGACAAGCCATGCGGCAGCGTCACCTGAAGAGGGCATTAATGCGCTTGACAGTGTGATTCAACTCTTTAACGGTATTAACGCTTTAAGACAGCACGTAAAAGATGACGTCAGAATTCATGGCGTGATTACAGAAGGTGGTCAAGCAGCCAACGTTGTCCCAGATCTTGCGATCAGCCAGTTCTATATTCGTGCAAAAGAACGTTACTATGTCGATGACGTCGTAGAAAAAGTGAAGAAAATCGCTGAAGGTGCAGCTCTTATGACCGGTGCAACGTTATCGATGAGAAATTACGAACTCAGCTATGATAACATGATTACGAATGAAACATTATCGAATATTTATACAGAACAACTTTATAAGGCTGGTGAGACGGAGATTGAAGAAGCGCGTGGTGGTTTAGGTTCTATGGACATCGGTAATGTCAGTCATAGAGTGCCGTCGATTCATCCTTACATTGGTATGGGTAAAGCAGGACTTGTCGCACATACGACGGATTTTAGAGACCAAACGATGACAGAGGGCGGGGAACTTGCCTTAAGACGTGGGGCGCTTTCGATGGCATTAACTGGCCTGAAATGCTTGACAGATCAAGATTTATTGGCAGAAATCAAACAAGAATTTGCGAACAGAAAAAAATAATTTAATGATTTTTAAATTTTTCACTTCCCAAAAGCAAATAAATTTGTTAAAATTCATAATCATGAATAAATATACAAATGAAGGGGAGAAAAAAATGAAAAAACTTACGATGCTTTTTCTTATGTTAGTGGCGACATTAATGATTGGTTTAACAGCTTGTGGTGCTGGTGAAGGAGATGCCTTACCAGATGTCGATAATACAGGCGGAGATGAATCAGCAGAAGATACAGACAGTGAAACAGATGATACAGACGCAGAATCAGATGATGAAGATAATATTTTAGTGATGGCCACATCACCGGATTACCCACCGTTTGAGTCATTAGATGTGGACGGGGAATTTGTTGGTTTTGATATTGAACTGGCGAAACTCATTGCGGAAGAACTCGGTATGGAACTTGAGATTCGCGATATGAAATTTGATGGGTTAATTGGTGCGCTACAAGCAGAGCGTGTGGATATGGTGCTTTCAGGCATGTCAGCAACAGAGAATCGTCGTCAAAACGTTGATTTCTCAATCGAGTATCACTCATCAGGTGAAATGTTTGTGACACGTAAAGATGAACCAATGACAGATTTAGCTGATTTAGAAGGAAAAACGGTTGGGGTTCAGCTTGGGACAATCCAAGAAGAAGGCGCAAAAGCGATTCAAGAAGACTATGACTTTGAGCTAAAAGCTTTAGATGATGCGCAGATGCTTGTCCAAGAACTAATCACAAACCGTGTCGATGTGATTTACTTAGATAAGCAAGTAGCTAAAGGCTTTATTGAAGCACAAGACTTAGCTGGATTTGACGATCCAACGGATGCTTCACCAGGTATGGCTGTTGCCCTACCTAAAGGAAGTGCTCTTTTAGAAGATGTGAACGCAGCGCTTGAGAGCATTATCGATAGTGGGAAACTACAAGAGCTAGAAGATGAGTTTTTAGCTGAAGAAGAATAAATAGTTTAAAAAAGTATTTTTAAACAAAACAACAAGAAATTTAATAAGGAATGAGGTGTAAGGCATGAATTTGGATTGGAGCCAAATCGTGCCTTATATTCCTTTTATGTTGGAAGGAATATGGGTCACGTTACAATTCGTCATCGTCTCGATTGTGATTGGATTTATTATTGGGACAGTACTGGCATTATTTAAAATAGGATCAATGAAACCGCTCCGTATATTTGCGGATTTTTATACATCGATGTTCCGCGGAACACCGCTGATTTTACAATTAATGATTATTTATTTAGCTGTACCGCAGTTAACAGGTTATGATATTTCGCCGTTCTTATCTGCCATCTTAGCGTTCGGGTTAAATTCATCCGCGTACGTATCAGAAATTATTCGAGCGGGTATTAGTGCGGTCGATAAAGGACAAACAGAAGCGGCCATGGCCCTTGGTGTGCCGTATCGACAGATGATGATTGATATTATCTTGCCGCAAGCACTTAAAAACATTTTACCTGCTTTAATGAACGAATTTATTACGTTAACAAAGGAATCGGCGATTGTGTCAACGATTGGTTATTTGGATTTGATGCGCCGTGGACAGGTCGTAGGCGCCAATCTTTACCGTCCTTTCGAGCCATTGTTGTTCATTGGTCTGATTTACTGGGGCCTCGTGATGGTGTTAAGCTTAATGGGTAAATGGGTTGAAGGGAGATTGAGTAAAGGTGATTAATGTCGAGCATTTATATAAGCGTTTTGGTAAAAACGAGGTATTGAAGGATATTTCGATTGATATTAAACAAGGGGAAGTTGTCTCCGTCATTGGACCGAGTGGTTCTGGTAAATCAACATTTTTACGTTGTATTAACTTACTTGAGACACCAACGGAAGGCAAAATCAGTGTCGCTGGTGTGGATTTAACGGATAAAAACACGAACGTCACAAAGGCGCGCGAAAAAATAGGGATGGTGTTTCAACATTTTCATTTATTTCCTCACCTAACCGTGCTTGAGAATTTAACTTATGCGCCGTTAAAGGTAAAACGATTGTCAAAAGCTGAGGCTGAAGAAAAGGCGTTAGTATTACTTGACCGTGTCGGTTTAAGTGATAAAAAAGATAGCTATCCAAATAGCTTATCGGGTGGACAAAAACAGCGGGTGGCCATTGCGAGAGCGTTAGCGATGGAACCAGACCTCATGTTATTTGATGAACCTACATCGGCCCTTGATCCAGAAATGGTAAAAGAAGTGTTAGATGTTATGAAAGACTTGGCTGAGTCTGGCATGACGATGCTTGTCGTGACCCATGAGATGGGCTTTGCGCGTGAAGTCGCAGACCGGGTGATTTTCTTAGATCAAGGCTTATTAATTGAAGAAGGCGAACCTCATGCATTTTTCAGTCAGCCTAAATCAGAACGAGCGAAAGATTTTCTGGATAAAATTTTATAAACACACCCTCGAACATCAGTGGCACGTGCTACTGATGTTTTCTTGTTATCATCCATCCACTAAAGGTCATGGTCAAATGCGTTGCTTAATCAATAGAATCATCATATAATGTGACTAAGAGCACAAGAATGATAGTAAAACAGGGAGGAGGATCGTTATGCAAACCATTAACCCAAAGGCGTTACCCCCATTTATTCAACAAGAAATGGATAAAATTGCGACGATGATCCGTCCATTAATGAAAAAAGTGTCGCTCTTTTATATGATTGGCTTGCCGCTCTTCATTGTAGGGGTCTTAAATATGGTGTTGCCGTTTCTTAGTTCCGAATTCAGTTCGATTTCGATGACGGCTCGTACGGTATATGCGCTCGTTGCGGCCGTTGGTCTCAGTTTGTTTAGAGAATCACAGTTTTTGAAAAAACAAATGCACCAAATTGTAAAGCGTTATATCGCTGAACGCATTAAAAAAAGCCTTGTCATTGAAGAACATGAGAAAACACGCTACGTCACGCGAGTGAATAAACAAAAACAGATGGACTTGCCACTCTTCTTTCATTTTCTAACTGAAGAACATAAACGAAAAGAAAGACAATATAGGTAACGACTTAAACCAATCACGACGCTACGTGGTTGGTTTTTAATAGTTAAAACAAAGAAACGGCGGCATTGGTCGTAAAAATGTGTTTTTCTGTTGTTTTACATCGAATGATACATTAAAATGGAAAGAGATAATCTAGTGAAAGTGCAAGAGATGAGGTGAGAGAATGGATTTAATCAGAGCGGCGATGGCTGACCCATTTAATAATATTTTAGGCCTATTTATTTATTTCTTAGCTGTTGTAGGCATTACCGTACTAACATTGACTTTATTGTTACATTTGATTCCTAATCCGTTATCAAGGCGTATAAGAAGTGCGATTATCGGTACATTGACGGTCATCATTATTGTACTGTGGGTGTTGCTTGTTTTTTAATAAGTACGGTGAATAAGTGGTCTTCGGCCATTTATTTTTTTTGCTTTTTTGTAACCGCATTCAACTATGTTATAATGGGATTGATTAATATGTTAAAAGAGTAAAATAAAGGAGTGAGGACATGGAAGTCACAGAAATAAAACCGATGATGGACCAGATTAGAAAAGAGATACATAAAGTGATGGTTGGTCAAGACGCGGCGATTGATTTAGTATTAATGAGCTTACTTGCCAATCGTCATACATTATTAGAAGACGTGCCGGGTACAGGTAAGACGTTACTTGCCAAGACACTGGCTAAAGCGATTGATTGTTCGTTTAACCGAGTACAGTTTACCCCGGATTTATTGCCGAGTGACGTGATTGGTTCAACGATTTTCCGGCAAAAAGATGAAGTGTTTGAATTTAATCAAGGACCGATTTTTACGAATATCTTATTAGCCGATGAAATCAACCGGGCGACGCAAGAACACAGTCAAGTTTATTGGAAGCAATGGAAGAACGTCAAGTCACCGTAGATCGAACCACCCACACATTAGCTTCGCCTTTCTTCGTGTTAGCTACCCAAAATCCGCTTGAAAGTCAAGGGACCTTTCCGTTGCCTGAAGCACAACTGGACCGGTTTTTTATTAAAATCAGCTTAGGCTATCCAACGCATGACGATGCTTTAGCGGTACTGAAGCGATTTAAAACAGCGGATCCTTTAACAACGGTTGAGCCGGTTATTACAAAGGAGACGTTAATTGAAGCTCAAGCAGTTTTTACCGATGTCTATATCGACGAGGTCATGTATGACTATATCATTCATTTAACTGAAGCAACGCGACACCATGAAGCGGTGGAAGTTGGATTATCTCCAAGAGGGATGCAAAATCTATTGCGGGCGACGCTTAGTTACGCGGCAATTAAGGGGAGAGACTACGTGATACCAGATGACGTGAAAGCAGTCTTTGGTCCTGTTGTGGCGCACCGCTTAAGTTTTGAACCCATGGCATCTGAACGACCTCTGGTCCTGGTAAAAGATATCCTTGAAAGTGTAGCAGCTCCAACAGAAGTTAAAGGTTCTGATTCAAAATGAATCTTGCCTGGCTGATTATCTTTGTTGTGGCGATTATTTATCTTCAAAGTGTTTTCTTTCAAAAGTTTGGTTTTAAAGGGCTCACGTATAACCGGTCATTTAATAAACAGACCGCATTTCCAAACGAAAAAATTGAAATTATTGATGAGATAACGAATCGAAAATTATTGCCGCTCCCTTGGGTGAGTGTTGAAGCGAAAATGAGTCGTTATCTTGTGTCTGTCGTTAATGAAGAGATCTTAGAAGAAGATGCGTTTCATCAAACGTTGTTCTCGCTATTACCTTATCAACAAATTAAGCGGCGCCACCATATGGTCGTTAAAAAACGCGGCGTCTATCATTTGGCCTCAGTTGCTCTTACTTTAGGAGATATGTTTGGTTTTAGTGATACCTATCAATCACACGAAACGACGGGTAAATTAATTGTTTATCCGAAACTGTACCGAAAAAACACGTTACCTGAAGATGTCCAAGTTTTTTTAGGTGAACATGCGGTGAATCGGTGGATTATTGACGACCCCTTTTTAAAAATTGGGACACGTGACTATCAAACAGGTGATGCCAGTCATAAAATCAACTGGAAACAAACAGCTAAAAGGCGAGACTTACAAGTGAATGAACATGACCATACGCGAGAACTTGACTTAACGATTGTATTAAATGTTGATCAATCGGATGATATTTGGTTACCGGTCAATGATGATGCGCTATTTGAGGAAAGTATATCTATCGTTGGTTCCATGTTTTATCAACTCAATCAACAAGCGGCGCCGTTTCGTTTCTTAACAAATGCGGTCACAATCAACAATCGTCAGCCAGATTTAAATGATGTTCAATTGTTAGAGCAAGGCGTAGGGCAAGGCCACTATCAACAAGGATTAACCACGCTTAGTTACTTAATACCCGAACGTCAACATCATTTTAAACATGTCTTAGACTATTTGATCCGCCGTTCAACAGATGAAACACTCGTTATTCTAACACCAGTCATCACCGAAGTTATTACCACTCGCGTGGAGGCGTTAAAGAAAAACGGGAACCAGGTGACGCTGATTCTAATTAAGGCACCAAAGGAGGTGAGGTGATGTTTGGTCGCGCACTGTTTTTTAGTATGCTGGAAGCCTTCAGTCTCTTTCCAGTCTTTCTCTGGTTAAATGCCTTACTATTTAACGGGGTGTTTGAGGGAGAACGCCTCTTATTGTATTTTCTGATTTATCCACTTGCGACCGCATTGAGTTATATGCATCATCATCTCGTCTCACGCATCGTTTATACGATAGGCATTTTAGCTCTATATGCTGCGATGATTGATTTTTCTTCACGTGCAGTGATGCTTAGTGTGGGGTTATTTATTGCGATAGCTGTCCAACGCGGCTTCTTATACCGCTTATCTGACGCTGAAGCGGTCTTTCCACGTACCTTAATGTGGACCGTTAGTCTGCCGAGTTATTTTGTCAGTTATTTTTTCTTTCAATCAAGCACATTAGAAGATTGGCTTGTTGGCAGTGCCATTATTTTGATAGTAGGGTTATTGTTGTTGACCAATCATGAGCATTTGCAAGCAAAAGACCGACATCATGCTCATCAAAAAAGTATGTTAACAACGATTAAACGACAGAACTCTTTATATTTATTTGTCATTGTGATCGGTATCTTTCTACTTGTAAGGTACAATGTTGTGGCAGCTGGTATTGTTTTTCTTTTACGTCAATTGTTCTACTTACTCGGTCAAGGTGAACCGACAGAAGCCCCACCTGAAGAGAGCATGGGTCCGGTGGCGATGGATTTATCGAATATAGAGGTAAAGGACCCCTCACTGTTTGCACAAATCATGGACAAAGTATTAGAAATCTTAGCAATCGGTATTTTCTCGGTTGTTATACTCTTTTTAATCTACGTGTTATTGAAACGGCTACCGGGAATCGGCAAAAAAATTGAACGAGTTGTTGTCCGCCTTTATCACGTCTTATTTCATCGGCGGTTTCGAACAACCGATGTATCTACGGCTGCTTTTGAGGACGAAACACAACAAGTATTTCAGTGGCAAGCTTGGTTAAACAAGCGCAAAAATAGCTGGAAGAAAGCTGATAAAACGGTAAATTGGCGTGAATTAGATGTGAACAGTCAAGTGCGCTATTTGTTTAGACAACTAGTGGAAAAGGGAACGGCGATGGGTCTAGACTACAGAAAAAGCCAGACGGCTGCTGAGTATGTGTCGATGATGCCAGACGAATTATTTGACCAAGACGACTGGCAATCTCATGTGACAGAGTTGTATCAATTGGCGCGTTATTCCAAACATGATAGCCAATCGGTCGTAAGCTACCTGGAACAACTTGAGCGCCATCATTGAAGTGATGCTTCGGATATGTTATATTTATCTTGAAGTCAAGATAAAAGGTTACGCGGACTTCATTCTTAACGCACAGAATTATTTGAGAGGAGTCGAATCATGAAACATCTCTTTATTGAAAAAGATAAACAAAAACCTGTCTTTTTATTGCTGCACGGGACAGGAGGAACAGAACGTGATTTAATACCGGTTGCTGAACATATAGACCCTGACGCCTCCATTTTATCAGTCAGAGGCAATGTGAATGAAAATGGTATGGCCCGATACTTTAAACGGTTACGTGAAGGTGTTTTTGATGAGGAAAGCCTCGTGTCAGAAACAGAGACGCTTCATCAATTTTTAAATCAAGCAGCGAAAGAATATGACTTTGATCGACAAAAACTTGTCGCTTTAGGCTATTCGAATGGGGCTAACATTGCAGGGAGTTTACTGATGCATTATGAACATAGTTTAAGAAAAGCGATGCTCCTGCACCCAATGGTACCAAGACGCGGGATTGCTTATCCAACACAAGACAAAGTCAAGGTTTTATCGGAGCGGGTCATAATGATCCACTCGTAGATAAAAGTGAAACAGAAGAATTAGTCGGTCTCTTTGAAGGACAAGGCATCGATGTATCGGTGACCTACACCAATCATGGACATGCGCTCTCAAATGAAGAAATAGCGAGCGCTAAAGCGTGGTATGAACAAAATGTGGTACATGAATGATAAATAAGAGCTGATCAACTTATGAACACTTACAGAAGCATCTCTTCTGTAAGTGTTTTTTGGTGCGCTTTTTAACTTTTTAAAAGCTATAAAGTTAGGTCCTATTTTGTGAAAATATAAAATAATATTAAAATAGGTCTTTACAAATAGCATTTATATACTATACTAATAAGTGTACTACTTGAACTAATACAGTTAATACACGTCATACAGTTAAGGTATAAATAGATGATCTCTAAGCATCATAAGTGGATGAGTGAAGGAAGGGGTGAGCCAAGTGTTTGATATTGATTTGCGCAGCCGGGATCCCATTTATCAGCAGCTTGTTGATAAATTTAAACAATTGATTATGAATCATATTTTAGAACCAGATGAAAAACTGCCATCCGTTCGTCAATTGGCTGAAGAGTTAACGGTGAACCCTAATACAATTCAAAAAGCTTACCGTCAATTGGAACAAGAAAATTTTATTTACTCAGTTAAAGGACGGGGTAGTTTTGTCCAAGTTCTTGAAAGTAATGTCGCGAGTGAAAAAATTCAAGACATTCGTAAAGATTTTGAGCACTTGTTAAAAGAAGCGTTGTTTCTTGGTGTAGAGGAAACAACATTGATTGAATGGGTTCAATCCGTTACAAAGAAAGCGAAGGAGGTAAGTGAAGATGATTAATGTGAGACAGGTACAGAAAAAATTCGAAAAAGAGCTTGTGGTTAATATAGATGAAGTGACGATTGAGCAAGGGACGATTTATGGCTTACTCGGATCTAATGGGGCGGGAAAAACAACGTTTCTGAAAATGTTATCAGGTATCATCAAACCAACGTCAGGCACGATTGTATTTGAAGACGAACCCATCTACGAGAATAAAAGATTGAAAGAACGTGTGATTTTCATTCCAGATCAACCGTTTTTCTTTCAACATTACTCAATTAAGCAACTAGCTGACTTTTACCGGGAACAATATCCATCGTTTAATGAAGCACGGTTTAATGAATGCGAGCGGATTTTTAAACTCGATACCAAGAAAAAAGTGCATACTTTCTCAAAAGGGATGCAGCGCCAAGTATCTTTTTGGCTCGCGCTATCCGCGATGCCGGATTACTTAATCTTGGATGAACCGTTTGATGGGCTAGATGCCGTTGTGAGAAAGAAAATAAAAAACTTAATTGTCCGTGACGTTGCTGAGCGCAATATGACCGTATTGATTTCATCACATAACTTGCGCGAAGTTGAAGATCTATGTAACTACATCGGCATTATTCACCGCGGTAAATATGTCATACACCGTGATATTGATGATTTGAAGACGGATGTGCATAAAGTTCAGATTGCTTATAAAACAGCACCTGACGATTTATTTGATGCCTTTAACGTGTTACATCATGAATCAAGAGGTTCTGTTCATATGTTTATTATAAAAGGTGACTTAGATATAATTGAAGGCTATATTCATACGACGTCACCAATCTTATATGATATTTTACCACTGACACTAGAAGAAATATTTGTGTATGAAATGGAGGGGATTGGCTATGCGATGGATCACGTCTTGGTGTAAAAAAGAATTAACCAAACAAAATTTTAGATTAGCAGGCTGGCTCTCTGTTGGATATTTTATCGTTTTATTTTTAAGTATCGTGATAGGACAAATCGATCGGTTTTCCCATATTAATAAAAACCCAAGCAATTATTACTATTATGATAATTTAATGATACACGGGGGATTTATTCCGGCCGTCCTTCTATTTATTATGCCGACATTAACTGCACTTGTCTTGTTTCGTTATCTACATAAGCAAGATGCCAGTGACTTTATTCATAGCTTACCAAGCACCCGAAAGACGATTTACTTGCACCATACGGTCTTTGGTATATTCAGCATCTTAATACCGCAAATTCTAACATATATCAGTCTTTTTATTGTGGATCAAGCAATGGATCATCAGAATTTGCTTGATTTGGCTGATATTAACCGTTGGTTTCACTTAAGTGCTTCAACAGGCCTTATCGTCTTTGCGGTTAGTGTGTTTGTGGCTATGTTGACAGGGGTTACGCTCGTTCAACTGATTTTCACGTATATTTTCTTATTCTTACCAGTCGGTTTAACATTTCTAGTGGTATTCAATATGCATTATGCCTTGCCAGGTCTATCGATGAATTATCTCGTAGAGGATGTGATTATTCACTTTTCACCCCTGACAGATTTAGAGCACGTGTTTATGGAAACTGATATGAACTGGACAAAAGTGATGATTTATTACGGGCTTGCGCTAACCATACTCGTTTTCAGTTATTTTCTATACAAGCGTCGTCCCGTTGAATCAGCCAACCAAGCGATTGCGTTCCATTCGTTGAAACCAATTTTTATCTACAGTTTTACTAGTAGCTTTACACTCATAGGTGGGATGTATTCAGGTATCTTTCAATATGAATTACCCATACTCTTTTTAATGTATATCATTTTTTCAGTGATTGGTTATTACATTAGTCAAATGATTGTTGAGAAAACATGGCGTGTATTTGGGAAAGTGAAACAATTGGGTTACTTTTTTGTTGTTGCGGCGTTAGTAATGATTGGCTTTAGCTTAGACGTGACAGGTTTTGTTCATCGTGTACCAGACCCTGATAAGGTTAAGGAAGTCTACGTGATTGATGATGATTATAATTTTACTGAGCGCGTAAACTATTACGGTAGACAACCTGGGTTCAATGACCCCGAAGATATAAAAAACATTCAAGCCCTTCATGAAGATTTAATCGACTCAGTCGAGCGTCATGACTTTTTAAATTATTATCGTTCAATTAAGATTGTGTACATTCTAGAGAATGGTTCTGAGATGGTTAGAGAATATAGTTTGGATGATGAAGAGTTTGAGCTATACGAGAACTATCACATCACCAACCATCCGATGTACCGCCGCTACAGTGAACCGTTGTTTTATATAAATCCAGCAAAAGCAAATAAAATTGAGGTTAAGTCTGAACATTATAACTATAAAGAATTAAAGATAACGAATCGCGATCAGATAATCGAGCTCATTGAACGCTTGCGTCAAGATACGTTGGCCTTACCCCAGGAAGATCATCTTAACTATATGATGAATTACCTAACAATCCATACTCCTGGTGAACAAGAAGTCTATATTAACTTAGCATATGAATATGAATCAACTTTACAATGGCTTGACGAACAAGGTTTAACAAAAGAAGCGTTAATTCTAACGGAGGATGTAGAAAGAATCGTTATCACGCCGTATAAAGAGGATTTATATCATGAGGCGGCGAGCTATGAAACAGCCTTTACTGATGATGAACGGACTATTTATACATCACCGGAAGCGATTGATCAATTGCTTAGACAAATGACAGCCGGCACAGGTGAACCCACTTATATGATGATGGTTTATTTAAAACAACTGAGTGAACCGTTGATGCGATCACTTGATGAAACGATTGTCTTTCCAGAATAACTGTCTTAAACGTTCCTAATCTAACGAAAAAACATCAAAAAATAAAAAGGAGGTGATCACCATGGAAGCTGTTGCGATGAAAGAAACATCACTGGATATTCACCATCTCTTTAGCTATTATCAAGAAATGGTCTATGTAGCAAAACGGGTCGTCTATGATTACCAAAAGGCTGAAGATGTGGTACAAGAGGCACTGATGAAAGCGATGCGGTCCTACCAACACTTAAAAGAACAAGACAAAGTAAAAGCGTGGTTCCGTACCATCGTGATTCGAACCGCGATTGATACGTATCGAAAAGAGAAAAAAAAAGAACTTGTATCTTTTGACGTTTTAACAGAACAAGGTATTGAGCTTTGTTATTGCGATGATACGGTTGAAAAATCAGTGACATTTCAATGTATGTACCAAGAAGTGCATAACTTGCTCGATGATTTATCACCAAAGCTTAAAGAGGTGATCACGTTAAAATATGAAGATGATTTAAGTGATCAACAAATTGCGGACACGCTGGGTATTTCATTATCAGCAGCTAAAACCCGTATTCACCGAGCCAGAAAACAATTGACAGAATTACGTGAGCAATCGTTATGTCTTTAAAAAAATAGGTAAAGCTTTCATCTTATAGTTTAACCTCTTTCCGGACAAACTAACCGGTAAAGGAGGTGAAAGTGATGAAACAATCGAAAAAAATGTTGCCATTTGCTTTATCTGTTGGTGTAGGAGCGATCACGTATTTATCAATGACGAATAAAGAAACGAAAGACATGGTAAAACCTATGATGAACATGGTGAAGAAAACAACTTTTTAAACCTAACACTTAGCATGAGTATTGACCATATTGACGTGATTTTTAAAAAAATCTCACTAAATATAACCTCAATATCAATGTGCTAAGTAAGCTTATCCATTGATTAAGGCAAAAGAAGCAGATGACTTCTTTTGCCTTTTGTTTTAAAAAAAATAAAAAACTTGTTATAATGAACAGGGAATATACAAATATTTTGACAAAGGGAGACGATTAATTTTGGGACAAGTATTAACAGGCTATCTCGGTACATATACAAAAAAAGACAGTGAGGGGGTGTATCGCTTTACTTTTGATGTGGATAAAGAAAGCGTGACATCAGTGGATGCGGTCGGTGAGGTTGATAATCCAACGTATGTCACCCCTTCAGCAGATGGGAACTATTTATATGCGGTATCTAAAGAAGGTGATGAAGGTGGTGTGACGGCTTTTAAGGTTGATTCGGATACGAAAGCACTCACAAAACTAAATAGTGTATCAAAAGCAGGTTCTCCGCCATGTCACGTGAGTGTCAATCAAGCGAATACGTTACTTGTCACGGCCAATTACCATACGAAAGAAATTATAAGTTATCATTTAAATGAAGATGGTTCAATTAAAGGGATGGCGGATATTAAAGAACATGAAGGAAGCGGCCCACATGAGCGTCAAGAGAAACCACATATGCACTTTAGTGGTTTTACACCTGATGAGCGCTATGTGATCGCGGTTGATTTAGGAAGCGATAAAATCACGTCATATTTAGTCGAAGCAGACGGATCATTAACAAAAGAAGCGGTCTTTGTAGCACCGCACGGTAGTGGACCGAGACATATTGCTTTTCACCCGAATAAAAAAATCGCTTATGTGATGACGGAATTAACGTCGGTTGTGCTAACGTTGGCGTATGATGCAAATACGGGAATCTTTACGTTAATCAATACAATTAAAGCGATTCCGGATACACACACAACGGTGAATGATGGTAGTGCCGTCCACGTGACAAAAGACGGGAAGTTTGTGTATGTTGGAAATAGAGGGCATAATTCTGTCACCATCTTCAAGGTGAATCAATCAGACTTTAGTATTGAACTTGTAGATTATCAATCGTCACTCGGTGATTGGCCACGTGATTTCGCCTTAACACCAGATGATCGTTATCTTATCTGTTCTAATCAAAATAGTGGCACACTCACCGTGTTTAAGCGTGACGCTGAATCAGGTAAGTTAACACCACTTCAACAAGATACTACGGCACCAGAAGCTGTCTGTGTGAAATTTCTGTAGTAAATGACGCATCTCCATAAAAGGTTAATTTATCCTAGGTTATTCTTCATGTTTTATAGAATAGCCTAGGTCTTTTTAATGTGTATAACTAGAGAGAAGGGGTCAATTGAGGTACAATATGAAAGAGAAGGTATAGGTAAGAGAGAGGAGGTCTCATATTGAAGCCGATACGAAATAAAAGACAATCGCCTTCACATTTTCGTAAAAGGATTGTGATAGTGCTGATTGTTTTATTTGTAGGGTTGTTTTTTGTGAGCGATATAAGATTTGTCAAAAACGAGCCGCTTGTATTAATAGGCAATAGAGACCTTGCTCCGATTGTTTATGATGATGGACAAGCAAATGGTGTGGCAGTGGATCTTGCAGAAGCGATTGGAGAAGTGATTGATCGTGATGTCACAGTTAAAACAATGGATTGGGAAGAAGCACAACAACGGGTATTAACGGGAGAAGCAGATGGCTTACTTCATATTAATGCTGATACTGAGCGGCAAGAGTTATTTAGTTTTTCAGAAGATTTACTATTATCTGAGTTTGTCATCTTCACTCGCCAAGATAATCGAGATGTCAATGGTCTTGAAGATTTAAACGGTACATCCGTTGGTGTGGAACAATCTGGTTATCCATATCGGCTCATCCAAAGCTATGAGGCAATTAAACCAACGGTTATAGAAAACTGGAAGACAGCTTTTAGACAACTTGCCTCAGGCGAAATAGAAGCGATTTTAGTCGATCGATGGATTGGGGAATATGAGTTAGCCAAAAGTCGAGTCACGGGAATTCAAGCGTTAGATCAACCAGTCGATCAGACTTATTCAAGTATCGCAGTGAAAAAGGGAAATGACGTTGTATTAAGACAGCTTAATCAGGGGATAAGAGAGATCAAAGATTCAGGAAAATTAGTAGATATATTAGCGTCTTGGAGCGGCGAACGCGTGGTCTATTTAACAGAAAACCGTTTAAACCGCTACCTGTTGTTTGGTGTAATTACCATTCTTTCGGTTGCTATTCTATCTGTTGTGTTTGTCATGATTCATTTACGCAAAGTGAATCAAGGATTAGAAAAAGAAGTCAGGAGACGAACCCATGAATTAGAAGAAAAAAACCGTGAACTCAAAAAACTTAATCGACAATTAGAGAAAATATCACTTGTTGATAAGACAACAATGATTCCTAATAGGCGACGATTTGATATGGAGATTGAAAAATCATGGGCGATAAAAAAACAAGAACAAGAATTCTTAGCTGTTATAATGATTGACATTGATTATTTTAAAGACTTTAATGACCAGTATGGTCATATTGCAGGGGACAAATACTTGAAAAAAGTGGCACAGACATTACAGTCAGTCATAAGTAACCCTGGTGACATTGTCGCAAGGTATGGAGGAGAAGAGTTTATCGTTCAATTACTTCGGCAAGACCACAGTCAGGCAAAAGCTGTTGCTGAAAAAATGCGAATGGCTGTGAGAGACTTAAATATAAAGAATCATCAAGGATTGTTGACCATCAGTCTTGGTGTTAGCGCTGTTATTCCACATGATGACTTAACGTTAGAAGCGTTTATACACGAGGCTGACATGGCACTATATCAAGCAAAAGAAAGTGGAAGAGATTGTGTCGTTGTCTTTGAACAAAACTAGTAGAACCCAACCGTTAATTAACTCGGTTGGGTTCTACTAGTTCTTTAGTAAACAATATGCTCTTTTTCAAAAGCAGTAATTTTATCTTCGTACGTGAGGGTTACTGAAATTTCATCCCAACCGTTTAACAACATTTGACGCGAATACTCAGCTAAGTCAAACGTCGCCTTAAATCCGTGATTATCTGTGACAACTTTATTTTCTAAGTCAACCGTCAGGTGATAATCACCTTTTTCAGCGTTGTCCATTAGCTTCTGTACCTCATCTTCTGTAAGTACAACAGGCAAAATCCCGTTTTTCGTACAGTTGTTGTAAAAAATATCGGCAAAACTTGGGGCAATAATGATACGGAAACCATAATCTTCTAGTGCCCAAGGGGCGTGTTCACGTGATGAACCACAACCAAAGTTTTCACCACCAACTAAGATGGACGTGCCTTTATATTTAGGATCATTTAGTGAGAAATCTTCACGTGGACGATCTTTTTCATCAAAGCGCCAATTATAAAATAAATACTGACCAAATCCTTGACGCGAGATGCGTTTCAGGAATTGCTTTGGAATGATTTGATCGGTATCGACATTGCTTCGATTTAAAGGGTATACGAGACCTCTATGCATTTTTAGTGGTTCCATTTGAATGCCTCCTTTAGATTAAAATGAACGGACATCGACAAAATGTCCAGCAATGGCGGCCGCTGCAGCCATTTCAGGGCTCACAAGGTGAGTTCTTGCATCAGCACCTTGACGACCTTCAAAGTTACGGTTTGACGTTGATGCACATCGTTCATGTGGTGGAACAGCGTCACCATTCATCGCGAGACACATACTACATCCTGGTTCGCGCCATTCAAAACCTGCATCAATAAACAGTTTATCTAAGCCTTTTTCTTCAGCTTGTCGTTTAACCGTTTGTGAGCCAGGGACGACGATCGCCGTCACATTTTTATTTACTTTACGGCCATGAATCACACTAGCAGCTTGTTCAAGGTCTTCAACACGTGAGTTGGTACATGAGCAATAAAGACGTGTTGAATGGGTACATCTGTAATTTTTACATCAGGCTCGAGTCCCATATAGGTTAACGCATGTTTGATTTCATTTTTATCATTTTCTGTTGTGGCACTCTCAGGATTAGGTATCTGAGCATTAACCGAAATACACTGTGCCGGGTTTGTTCCCCATGTCACTTGTGGTTCAACTTCTGATGCGTTTAAAGTGACGGTTTTGTCATAAGTAGCTCCTTCATCAGAACGTAGAGACAACCACATCTCTTTTGCTTGTTCAAATGCTTCGCCTTTAGGTGCGTGAAGACGACCTTTAATAAAGTTCACAGTCGTTTCATCAGGCCCAACAAGTCCTGCGCGTGCACCGGCTTCAATAGACATATTACAAATCGTCATACGGCCTTCCATCGATAGGTTACGCACAGCTTCACCGGTGTACTCAAGCACGTAGCCGGTACCGAAGTTGACGCCGTATTTGGCGATTAAAGCAAGGACAAGGTCTTTTGCTGTGACGCCTGTACCGAGGGTGCCATCGATTTGTACGTTTAATGTTTTAGGTTTTTGCTGCCAAACCGTTTGTGTTGCGAGCACGTGTTCGACCTCACTCGTACCAATACCGAAGGCAAGGGCACCGAAGGCGCCGTGAGTGGAGGTATGAGAGTCACCACAGACAATCGTTTTGCCTGGTTGTGTTAGACCAAGTTCTGGTCCAATCACGTGAACAATCCCTTGATGTTCATGCCCCATGCCGGCAAGTGGAACACCAAACTCTTCACAATTTTTTCTTAACGTATCCATTTGTAGTTTTGAGATTTCATCTTTAATGACATTGGTATGCACAGTTGGCACGTTGTGGTCCATCGTCGCAAATGTTCGTTTCGGTTGTCGAACGGTGCGCCCCTTTAGACGTAAACCTTCAAAAGCTTGTGGAGAGGTGACCTCATGGACCAAATGAAGATCGATATATAAGATGGCCGGTTTACCTTCTTCTTCATAAACGACGTTTTTATCCCAAATCTTCTCAACAATAGTTTTTGGTGTTGTCATGTGTTGTCACTCCTTTATTCTTTCGTTATCTGTTTAATAATTTGATCAGTCATATCAGTAGTAGATAGGCATGTGCCACCTTCGACTTGTAAATCTTTTGTGTGATAGCCGTTGTTAACAGCTTGTTCCACGGCACGTTCAATCGCAGTTGCTTCAGCATCAAGATTAAAAGAGTGTCTTAGCATCATCGCAGCAGAAAGAATCATCGCTATTGGATTAGCTATATTTTGCCCGGCAATGTCAGGCGCAGAACCGTGAGCTGGTTCATATAGACCTACACCATTTTCTGCGAGCGAGGCAGAAGGGAGCATCCCGAGTGAGCCGGTTAGAACACTTGCCTCGTCACTCAGAATATCACCAAACATATTCTCCGTAACAATCGTATCAAAGTCTTTTGGTGAGGTAATGAGCTTCATCGCGCAAGCATCCACAAGGACGTGTTCAACAGTAACGTCTGGATAGTTTTTGCTTTCTGTTTCAACAATTTCGCGCCACATTTTACTGGATTCGAGTACATTCGCTTTATCAACCGACGTTAATTTTTTGCTGCGTAACTCAGCGCTTTCAAATGCCTTTTTAATGATACGCGTCATCTCATTTTTCGTGTAATGTAACGTATCGACAACGACGTTGCCATTGTCACGACGTTCACTTGGACGACCAAAGTATAAGCCACCAGTAAGTTCACGAACAATCAGCAAGTCAGAACCTTCAATAACTTCACGTTTTAGTGGGGAAGCATCGGTTAATGTTTTAAATCCTTTGACGGGTCTAAGGTTTGCATATAAATCAAGGGCTTTTCTAATGCCGAGTAACCCACGTTCTGGACGTAAGTTAGACGGGTTTTGATCCCATTTGGGCCCGCCGACTGCACCAAGTAAGACCGCATCACTTGATTTAGCTTTTTCAATAGTTTCTTCAGGTAACGGTGTGCCTGCTTCGTCAATAGCAGCCCCACCAATTAATCCATCGGTTAAATGAAACGAATGACCAAATGTCTCGCCAATTGTGTGTAAGACGCGAATGGCTTGGTCCATAATTTCTGGACCAATACCATCGCCTCTTAAAATTAAAATCTGTTTATCCATACTTGTCACTCCTTTTCAGCTACCTGAATGATAAATACGCGGTTAATCGCATTTATAAAAGCATTCAGCGATGCTTCTAACACGTCTTGCGCTGTTGCTCGACACTGACGGTTGATCATTGACTGTCATACTAACGTGGACTTCAGCAAGGGCATCTTTTCCTTTACCAACGGAACTGAGGGTAAAGTCTGTTAATTGAATCTGTTCTTCAATTAATTCTTCAATGGTATTGTATAGGGCTTCAACGCTACCATTACCTGTACCTTGACCTTCAATTGTATCATGGTTAGGTGTCACAAGTGACACGGTCGCAGTAGGGGAGGTGGCTGAATTATATTCTACTTTAAAGTTGTTCAATTGATATTGCACGCGTGCTTTAATATCTGTTTGGACATCCATCAGAATGACGAATAAGTCATCATCTGTGACTTCTTTCTTACGATCGGTGAGTTGTTTGAATTGATCAAACGCCACCGATACTTTGTCTTCATCTAAACTAAAGCCAAGTTGTTTCATTTTATCTTTAAATGCATGGCGTCCGGAGTGTTTACCGAGGACGAGGCTATTAGACGTCACCCCAACAAGTTCTGGTGTAATAATTTCGTAAGTCTGAGCATTTTTAAGCACACCATCTTGGTGAATGCCAGACTCATGGGCAAAAGCATTACGACCGACAACCGCTTTATTGCCTGGAACCACCATACCTGTTAATTTCGAAATAATATCACTCGTACGTTTAATTTCATTTAATGTTAAATTCGTTTTAAATGGATAGAAGTCTTTACGAATCTCGAAAGTCACGGCCATTTCTTCTAAAGCGACATTACCTGCTCGCTCGCCAATACCGTTAATGGTTCCTTCGACTTGCGTTGCCCCATTTTCAACACCGGCAATAGAATTGATTAAAGCCATACCTAAATCATCGTGACAGTGGGTAGAGAGATCGACTTGGTCAATGTTTTTTACATGATTTTTCATATATTTAAACATAGCGCCGTATTCTTTCGGTGTTGTATAACCAACGGTATCAGGTAGGTTAATCACGGTCGCACCAGCATCAATCACTTTTTCAACAATAGTAGCTAAGAAGGGAAGTTCAGAGCGAGAGGCATCTTCTGCTGAGAATTCGATATCATCGCACTTACTTTTTGCGTAGCTAACCATGTTGACGGCAATGTCAATCACTTCCTCAGGTGTTTTCTTCAGTTTATCTTTCATATGAATAGGAGAAGTAGCGATAAAGACATGAATCCGAGGTTTTTTAGCGCCTTTAATCGCGTCCCATGCTCGGTCAATATCTTGTTTATTAGCTCTTGCGAGTGCAGCAACCGTAGATGTTGTCACCGTATCAGCAATTTTCTTTACCGCATCAAAATCGCCTTGTGAGGAAGCAGGAAAGCCTGCTTCCATCACGTCAACGCCTAAGCGTTCAAGTTGTTTAGCGATTTCAAGTTTTTCTAGTTGATTCAAGTTTACGCCCGGTGATTGTTCACCATCACGTAAAGTCGTATCGAAAATCTTAATTGTTGTCATTACCAGCCACTTCCTTTTTCGCTGTCTTTCTTTGATTCACGAAAGGCATTAAGTCGCGCAGTTCTTTACCTACCTTCTCAATTAAGTGATTATTTTCAGCATTATTGATAGCTGTAAATTGTGGACGATTGGCTTGGTTTTCTAACAACCATTCTTTTGCAAATTTACCCGTTTGGATATCGGTTAGAACATCCTTCATGCGTGTTTTTGTACCAGCGTCGATGACACGTGGGCCAGATACGAAGTCACCCCACTGAGCTGTATCAGAGATAGAATAACGCATGTTTTCAAGTCCACCTTCATAAAGCAAATCAACAATCAGTTTTAGTTCGTGTAGACATTCAAAGTAAGCAACCTCTGGTTGGTATCCAGCTTCAACAAGTGTTTCAAAACCAGCTTTGACAAGGCTTGTTGCCCCACCACAAAGCACAGCTTGTTCACCAAAAAGATCTGTTTCTGTTTCTTCTTGGAAGGTTGTTTCTAAGATACCGGCACGTCCGGCACCAATCCCCTTAGCGTAAGCAAGAGCGACTTCTTTTGCTTTTCCTGTGAAGTCTTGGTAGATACCAAATAGAGCTGGTACGCCAGCGCCTTCTTCATACGTACGTCGTACAAGGTGACCAGGCCCTTTAGGTGCAACAAGGAATACATCCACATTTTCTGGTGGTTGGATTTGGTTAAAGTGTACATTGAAGCCGTGAGCAAAGACTAACGCATTGCCTTCTTCAAGGTTATCTTTAATACTTTCATTGTATACTTTTGGTTGGTATTCATCTGGAAGCAAGATCATGATCACGTCTGCTTCTTTTGATGCTTCAGCGACTGATTTTACATCGACACCGTCTTCAACGGCTTGATCCCAAGACTTTCCTTTTCTTAAACCTACCACAACATCAAAACCACTTTCCTTTAAGTTAAGTGCGTGTGCATGTCCTTGTGAACCGTAACCGATGATGGCTACTTTCTTATCTTTTAATACTGCCTCATTAATATCTTGATTGTAAACTACTTTTGCCATTTGTCATCTTCCTTTCAATTTGTCTCGTTATATTTTTATATGTGTAAATGTAAATACATCTAACAATAGGGTAGGGGGGAGGTTACTCCCCGGTAAAACTTTTAAATAAGTCGAGTTAATGTAGAAGGCTAAAGCTCGATTGATCAGAACTTGACGGTTGTTGCCCACGTAAAAAGGCAGTTAAGCCTGTACGCGCGATATCTTTAACGCCGTAAGGTCGCAGTAATTCAATCAGCGCTTCCACTTTTTCTTGTTTACCTGTCACTTGAATTGACATCGTATCTTTAGATACATCGATCACCGTTGCTCTAAATGGATCAATGATGCTTTGAATTTCATGTCGTAATTGCGGGTTGCTTTGAATTTTAATTAAAGCAAGTTCACGCGCAACAATCGCTTTATCGGTAATATCAGAAACTTTAATCACATCGATTTGTTTATTGAGTTGTTTCGTGACTTGTTCAAGTTTTTGAAAATCTTCAACATCAACAACAAAGGTAATCCGTGACATTTCTTCATGCTCCGTGCGACCAACAGAAATACTTTCAATATTAAACTGTCGACGTTGGAGTAAGCCAGTAATGCGGTTTAAGACACCACTACGGTTTTTAACTTTGGCAGTAATGATTCGTTTCATGGTTTCACTCCTATCATTTCATGTAGTCCTTTGCCAGGGGCAATCATTGGATACACATTTTCTTGTTGCAAGACGCGTGCATCGATTAAGACGGGACCATCGGTATGAAGTAGCTCGTTTATTTGAGCTTCAAAATCAGCTTGTGATTCAATTTTCACACCTTTCACTTCATAAGCTGTCGCTAATTTAACGAAGTCTGGTTGAATGCTGAAAATCGATTCAGAATAGCGTTCAGAGTAGAACTTTTCTTGCCATTGTCTGACCATACCAAGTGCCGCATTATTCACGATAATAATCTTTACCGGAAGCCGACGTTCTTGAAGAATAGATAGTTCTTGAAGGGTCATTTGGAAACCACCGTCACCAACAATGGCGACAACGAGATCATTTGGTTTAGCAAGTTGTGCCCCAATCGAAGCAGGGAAACCGAAGCCCATCGTACCTAAACCACCACTAGTGACCCAACGATTTGGTTGATTAAACTTATAATACTGGGCAGACCACATTTGGTGTTGGCCGACATCTGTGGCAATAATCGCTTCACCTTTAGTCGCTTTGTATACTTCTGAGATCACCCATTGACCAACCATATCTTGTTCAGGTTTGTTAAACCATAATGGGTAGTCTGTTTTATTTTTTTGACAGTTTGTGAGCCATTCGTTAAAGTCAGGCGTGTCTTTGATTTGTTTTTTCATTTCTTTTAAAGCTTCTTTTGCATCCCCAACGATGGGGATGTGGGTATTAATATTTTTGCCAATCTCAGCCGGGTCAATATCAATATGGGCGACAATGGCTGATGGGGCGAAATGATCAAGATTACCTGTTAGACGGTCATCAAAACGTGAACCAATATTAATGAGTAAATCTGTTTCGTACAGGGCCATATTCGATGCATATGTTCCGTGCATCCCGCCCATACCGAGTGAGAGTTCATGTTCACCCGGGAATGTGCCAAGACCAAGTAGCGTGTTGACAACTGGAATTTGGTGTGTTTCCGCAAATTCAATCAGCTCTTTTGAAGCTTTGGCGAACTGTACACCAGCACCTGCTAAAATAACAGGGCTAGAGGCTTGTTCGAGCGCTTCTTTTAACTTCTTAATTTGGAGCGGATTCGGTTTCACCGTTGGTTGATAACCCGGTAAGTCATAACTTGAATCATAGTGATCCTCACATGGATTCGCTTGAACATCCTTTGGAATATCAATGACAACTGGACCCGGTCGCCCCGTTGTGGCAATATGGAAGGCCTCTTTAATGATTCTTGGTAAATCACTGATTTTACGTACTTGATAATTATGTTTCGTAATCGGTGTGGTAATCCCAATCACATCAGCCTCTTGAAAGGCATCTGTTCCAATCACGGACTGGTTTACTTGTCCCGTGAAAACGACCAAAGGTAAAGAATCTAGCATCGCATCCGTTATACCTGTCACCAAGTTAGTGGCACCAGGCCCAGAGGTGCCAATGACGACACCAGGCTTACCCGATACTCTCGCATAACCTTCGGCTGCGTGAATGGATCCTTGCTCGTGTCGTGCTAACACTTGATTAAAATGTTCTTTCTTTTTATATAGTGCATCGAAAATCGGTAAGACAGCGCCACCTGGATAGCCAAACAATGTATCAACATCTTGTTCTATGAGTGCTTCAATTAACAAATCAGCACCAGTTTTTGGCATGTGTGCAGGTTCTTTTCTGTCTTGATGTTTTGTCATCGCCATGTTATACCCTCCTAAGTTAAAGTGAATAAGATTTAAAGTATAGAAAAAAGACCTTTTCTCACGTCATAATCTACCTACTAGCAGAATTACAAGGGAGAAAAGATCTTTGCTTTTCACGGTACCACCCTGATTTATCAACACGATTGTGTTGACCTCATGAGAGAAACAGGTGTTTCTCTCTTTTGATAACGGGTCCCATCGAGTGGACCCGGTTAAGTCTACTATCTAAGTGAATTCAACTTAACACTCCTAGAGGATGTCGAGTCAGCGTATATTTCCGGGCTTCCAGCAACCCCGGCTCTCTGTGAACATACTCTTGCTAACTCTTTTTTCTAATCATCGTTTTGTTATATTTTCATGACACCACCGGTATTAGCGGAGGTAACGAGTTTTGCGTATTTTGCTAAATAACCTGAAGTAATCTTCGGATCAGGAATTTCAAAAGCAGCTTGACGTTCAGCTAATTCTTCCTCGCTAATGTCAAGATTAAGCGTACGATTTGGTAAGTCAATGATAATCGTATCGTCTGTTTTAATTAAACCAACCGGACCACCTTCTTGAGCTTCTGGTGAAATATGTCCAATCGAGATACCTCGAGAGGCACCAGAGAAGCGACCATCAGTAATTAGGGCGACATCTTTACCTAACCCTCGACCGGCAATAGCAGCGGTTGGCGCAAGCATTTCAGGCATTCCCGGACCACCTTTAGGTCCTTCATAAAGAATGACGACCACGTCTCCTTTATCAACCGTACCATCCGCAATGCCTTCAAGTGCTTCGTCTTGTGAATGAAAGACAACTGCACGTCCTTTAAAGACGTTAATCGAAGGATCAACGGCACCGACTTTGATGACGGCCCCGTTAGGAGCGATGTTACCAAAGAGAATAGATAAACCACCTACTGGGCTATATGGATTATCCAATGGACGAATCACGTTTGGATTCTTGATTGGATGATCTTTAACATTTTCATACACGGATTTACCTGTCACGGTCATCCGATCTTTATTTAGTGCACCTGGGATTTTACACAGTTCATTTATAACGGCAGGTACACCACCAGCTAAGTGAACATCATGCATGGTCACATCGGAAGCCGGTGCAATTTTTGCTAAATAAGGAATCCGTTTAGCTACTTCATTGATCCGTTCAAGGTCGTAATCAATGCCCGCTTCATGCGCAATCGCCAACGTGTGCAGGACCGTATTTGTTGAACCACCCATCGCCATATCCAAAGCAAAGGCATCATCAATCGCATCTTTTGTGACGATGTCACGAGGTTTAATATCTTTTTCAATGAGATTCATTAAATGTTTCGCCGCATCTTTTATGAGGCGATGACGTTCAGGAGAGGTTGCTAAGATTGTCCCGTTTTCCGGAAGAGCTAAACCTAGCATCTCCATTAATGAGTTCATTGAGTTAGCGGTAAACATTCCGGAACAAGAACCACACGTTGGACAGGCCAGTGTTTCAAGTTCTGTTAGTTCTTCTTCGGTCATTTTACCTGATTGAACAGCACCAACGCCTTCAAACATGGAGCTTAATGTCAGTGTTTCACCCGTAGGTGAGACGCCACCTTCCATCGGACCACCAGAGACAAACACGGCCGGAACGTTGGTCCGAACAGCGGCCATCAACATACCTGGGGTAATTTTGTCACAGTTTGGAATATAGAACACCCCATCAAACCAGTGGGCGTTAATCACTGTTTCTGCTGAGTCGGCAATGATCTCGCGACTCGGTAGGGAATAACGCATGCCAATGTGTCCCATCGCAATACCGTCATCAACACCGATGGTGTTGAATTCAAACGGAATTCCGCCAGCTTCCCTGATTGCTTCCTTCACGACTTCTGCAAATTTATTTAAATGCATATGGCCGGGAATAATATCAATATATGAGTTACAAACACCAATGAAGGGTTTGCCTAAATCTTTTGTTTTAACCCCTGTCGCGTGTAATAAACTACGATGGGGAGCTCGGTCTAAACCTTTTTTTATCATGTCACTCCGCATATGTTTCGCCCCTTACTTCATCACACGCCTGATGAAGAATGATTATTCAGAATATTCTTCATCGACTGATGACTTAAAAAATTAAAAATTTTATATGTTGCTTGCAATCATACAATCATTTTAAAAAATAATCAACAGATTTTATTAAAATTTTCTGATTTTTATTACATTTGAAAATAATCCATTTTGTAAGCGGTTAATATATTTATTAACCATTGCAATCGTTGATCATTTCGTTACAATAGAATCACATCTGATATAAAGGAAAGGGGATTAAAGATGCGAGTTCTCGCGGTTCTACCGTGTGGTAAGAAGAAAATTTGGGACAAGATACCAGATGTGGGGCCGATGAAAGTTGAGGATGTCTATATCGGTACATTACACCGTCTTACGCGTCATTATGCAGAAATTTTCGCTGATGATTGGGTTATTTTGTCAGGTAAATATGGATTTCGTTCTAGAAATGAGATGATTAAAGAAGATTATGATATCACATTTGGAATGAAAAGTGCCGATGTTGTCTCGTCAAACACGTTGATGAATCAAGTTGTTGAACAAGGGTTGAATAGATATGATCAAGCCCTAATATTAACAGGGAAAAAGCATCAACAGGTCATTCATGCAATTGGTGGAATAACGAAGGATGACCGCTATCCACTGCTTGGAACTAAGGGAATTGGAGAGATGCAACAGCGTCTCAAACAAGCGATTGATAAAAAGCAGCCACTATAGTAAGTCGAGTTTCTACTATATAAATAGTTGATATCATTCATGAGTGATTTTTTGTTTGAGTGTCTGAGTAAAAGCGTTTGGGTCGTGATCAGCTAAAAATGTTTTCACACCTTCATCGGTATGAATGTAAAGCGCAAATGTATACTTGGTCATTCGTCTTGTACTGACATCAATGATTTTAGTGTAAGGATAAAAGGTTACAGTAGACACCACGCCGCTTGATGTTAATTTTAGTGTATCACATTCTTTTTTTAATGGTGAGTTGATTATCGATGATTTGTCTCGTTGTTGTATGTGTGGTTAATAAATGCGTCATAGTGTTCACCTCCCTATCGTTAGTATGAGAGATAGAAGGGAATAATGCAAAAGGTTTGTTTAAATGAAGCGCGCATGATTTATATGAAAGGAAGGGGTTAAAATTGAAAGCCATTGTTGATGCGAATAAAGAAACGACACTGACCCAACTTGAACGACCGGCCCCGCAGGGACATGAGGTTGAAGTGAAAATATTGTATGCAGGATTAAATCGTCGTGATTTAATGATCAGATCTCGCCGCAGAGAAGAAACCGCTCCTGTTGTTCTTGGGTCTGATGCCGTTGGGATCATCACACGAATAGGAGAAGCTGTGTCGAGATTTAAAGAAGGGGAGACAGTGATTGTTAATCCAGGTTTATATTGGGATGAGTGTACGAACACCTCACCAGACACCTTAGAGATTGTGGGGTATCCTAATCACGGGACGTTTAGTGAGTATTATCTTCAAGATGAGAACTATTTTGAGCTAAATCCTAACTATTTAACGAATAGAGAAGCAGGGGTCTTAGCTTTATCGGCACTCACAGCTTACCGGGCTATATTTACTAAAGGTCAACTTGCTCCTGGTGAAACTGTGTTTATTCCAGGTGGTTCAAGCGGAGTAAGTACGTATATGATTATATTTGCTAAAGCCGTTGGTGCGCGGGTCATAACGACCTCACGGCAAAAAAATAAGCTAGATCAATTAAAAGGAATTGGGGCAGATGTGACATTGCTCACGAGTGATGATTGGCAAGAAGCGTTAAGTAGTGAAACGATTGATTGTGTCATTGATAGTATCGGTGAAAAAACGTTTCACCGTTCGCTTGCGGTATTAAAAAAAGGCGGACGGCTTGTCACCTTTGGTGCAACAACAGATGATGTTGTATCATTTAACGTGAGACAATTTTTTTATAATCAGCAAACGATTTTAGGTACGACGCTTGGAAGCCGAGAAGAACTCCGAGCGATGCTTCAGTTTATCGAGCATTATCATATTCATCCGATTGTTGATAAAGTTTTTAGTTATAAAGATTACCGACAAGCGTTTGATTATTTAAAACAATCACAACAGATTGGCAACATTGCTTTTACCTTTAATGAATAATAGCTAAGGCATGAGGGAAATGAGAGGGTTGACTCATATTTTCCTCATGCTTTTTATATCTCGTTCAAAGTTAAGTTTGCCGTTTCGCTATGACTCTGCGCTAGCTTTTCGGTTTAAATAAAAGCGCACCAATCATACCAAAAACGATAGCCGAAGTAATCCCTGCACTCGTTAATTGAAACATGCCAATGATGACGCCAATGATACCAGACTGTTCAGCTTCTTCTAATGCCCCGTGAACGAGGGCATTACCGAACGACATGATCGGTACGGTTGCACCTGCACCAGCAAAGTCAATAAACGGTTCATATAAACCTAAGCCGTCTAAAATGCTTCCAATCACGACAAACAAACTAAGCATAAAAGCAGGCGTCTGCTTGAATACATCGATAATTAATTGACCACATACACAGATAAGCCCTCCCACAATAAAACTGACTAAAATAGACACAAGCATCGGTTTCATCCTTTCATAATTAAGATTCGATGACGACTAGATGAGCGATAGTAGGAATAATAGGCGTTTGAAGTAGGGCTACGGGTGAATGAAGGGCACCAGTCGCAATGACAAGGACTTTCAGTGATTGTTTGAATAGGTGTTTTATTCCGTGACTGAGTAAAAATAAGCTTAAGCAGCCAGCCCCACTCCCGCCGCTCATGACGGGTTGATGATCTTTAAAAATCTCGCAACCTGCATCAATAAGTTGTTCTCGATTTACTTGATAGCCTTCATGAACTAACAGATCAAATAAAATTGCTTGTCCAACAGCTCCTAAGTCTCCGGTAATAATATAATCATAATCAGCCGGCGTAACTTGACAATCTTGAAAGTGACAGAGCAATGTATCAAAGCATGCAGGTGCCATAGCCTCCCCCATATTGTAAGGATCTTTAAAGCCAGCGTTTATGACACGACCTAATGTTGCGTAGGTGATTTTCGGTCCTTCACCTTCTGTAGCGAGTATACAAAAACCACCACCGGTCACAGTCGTTTGGCTTGAAGGAGGTTTCTGTTGACCATACTCATTTGGAAAGCGAAATTGTTTCTCAACAGCCGCGAAATGACTCATCGTGCCGACCATAACGGTCTGCTTTTGACCTTGTTGTAACATAAAGGCTGCACTTTGAAGAGATAGACCGAAAGTGGCGCAAGCATGATCAAAAGTCACTGGGACAAGTAGCGTCTCCATTAATCCGTAATGCGTCGGTGTTGATTGATTAATTAAGTCACCGGTAAATAGATAAGTCGTGAGTGGATGGCGACTCATCAAAATATTGACGGTTTGTCTGATTAATTTGGTGTAACATAATTCATATGTCTTTTCATCATCATATAAATCAGGAATAAATTGATCAATCTCAGCCGTAAGGTTGCCTTGCTTTTCAAGTGGACCAGCTATGGTATGTTGGTCAATGATGACAGCGGGTGTATGGAATTGAAAACTGCGTGTACCAATATTCATATTTTTCTCCTTTACGTCAAGATAAGTTTAATTAAGGCGATAACAAAGCTTGCAAATACCCCAAAAAGAATCACGCTACCAGCAAGTTTAAAAATATTACCGCCTACACCTAAAACATAGCCTTCGCTTTTGTGTTCAATGGCGCTAGCAATAACAGCGTTCCCAAATCCAGTCACCGGTACCATGGTACCTGCACCGGCAATTTGAGCGATTTTATCATAGACACCAAAGCCAGTTAATAGCATGGTGATGAGAATCAGGGTAGCGACGGTAGGATCGCCTACGGTTTCTTCTGAGAAATCAAAAAAATACAGATAAAATAAACTGATGCATTGACCAAAAGCACAGATGACACCACCGAAGATGAAACTCATCACACAATTTTTAAGTAGCGGTCGCGGTGGATTATGTTTTTCAGCTACGGTATGGAACAGTTTGTTGTTCATCATTCATCCTCCTTTTCTAGTGATTGATCATAAGATTTTAACTTGTCTAGCGCGTCTGTTGATAAGGGTTGTTCTACTCGCCTTACTTCGATGACAGCCTTCATATCAGAAGATGTGTACACCTCATGTGCTGGATATTTTTTTTTGTAAGTCATTTTTTAATATCTTCAGCTATCTGTTGTTCTACAAATTGTTTGAGAGGCGTTACAATCATCGCCACATAGATCACATCATCCGTGATAATACTTTCAACCGTATCTAGTTCTGGGTATTGTTGTTTGAGTGATGTGTCAAATGTCGTGTCTTCAGATGGGGCGCAGCTAGTTAAAATAACAAGTGTAGCGAGACATAGATAGAGAAAACGCATAGTTCATTCACCAACTTTTTTTAAAGTACACTTAATTTGCCACGTCTAGCGTAAATTATGTATAAAAAGCAACTGGAAATATGGAAGAAAAAAACACAACTCTGATCAATGATGATCGTGAGTTGTGTGTAAGGTTAACTTAACGATTATTAAATTTTTTCTCCTTAACAAAAGGGGTGAGACGATCATTACGACGATTGTGTAAAGTCTTTATCATCTGTTTTGTCCATGAATCTTCTCGCTGATTTGTTGATCGCGTGCGGTAATAAGTTTCAATGGTCTGATCGAATTGATCGAGTGCAGCCATATGTGCTTCATCGTCTTTGTAAGTATTTTCAAAGTAGACAGCTTCTTTTGGTAACTTTGGTTTAATTTCTTGTTGTTCATCAGGATAACCTAACGCTAAGCCAAATAGCGGGACAACGTGTTCAGGTAACTGGAATAAATCATTGACGAGGTCAAGGTCACGTTTAATACTGCCGATATAACATGCCCCAATCCCGAGTGATTCAGCCGCAAGCGTCATATTTTGAGCAGCGATGGTTGCGTCTACTGTTGCGATCATAAAGTATTCGGTACTTTGAACGTTGTAAGCCAGCGTTTCTTTCTCTTTTTCGTCAGCCTTAAGCATGTGGCGATGATAGTCACCACAGAATAAGACGAAGTGGCCATTATCTTTGATGTAAGATTGATTTGAGATGGAAGCCAAGCGCTTTTTTTCTCTGGGTCAGTGACGCCAATCATAGTATATGCCATGAGATAGCTTGAGGTGGAACTACTTCTTGCCGCATCAAGGATGAGAGCTAAGTGTTCTTGTTTTAATGGCTCAGGTTTAAATTTTCTGATGGAACGGTGATTTAAAATAGTATCAATGGTTTGATTCATTGGTGTACACTCCTTTATACAATATCATTATATGTCATGACTCTATAGTCTTCATGACTCTACAGTCACATCAATCATTTGGGTAGGGGCCTCACTAAGACTTTCCCACTTTTGTAGGGCTTCGATGGTTGGATCTAACAGGTCAGGTAGTGTTAAATGAATGACACCTTCCTCGCTCATGACCATATCAAGAATCGGCCAAGTAAACGTCTGAAGCGCTTGCGGTGTAACCGCGTGAGATGAGACTTCTATTGAAACATTTTCTAAACTATTCGTATTAAATGCAAGCAGTTGATGACGGTTGATATTTAAGTCAGTGATCGGTTGACTGAAGTTAAATAAAAGCGTTGTTTCATTTAATGTCACATAGCGTTCTAATAACACTTGGTCGGCAATCAGCGTGGATGTTTGTTCTGTTGTGTCAATGAGTAAGTAGCTCGCAACATCACCGGTTTTCGCAAAAGTTAAGAGGTGCAATGATTTCTCAGATAGATGAATTGGCGTGAGCGTCATTTGATCAATCGCACGAGCTTTATCTTTATGCTGAACTAAGTAATGATGGATAATAGGTATATCAGCTAAACTGATTTTAATTACTTCTTCTTTTAATTGAAATTCAATGATTTCAATTGTTTCATCTTTGATTGTTTCTTCAATAAGACTCGCTTCTTCTTTTTCAATGTCTTCTGTTTGTTCCTCAACAACAATCGGCGGATTGTCTCTACAACCGGACAAGATCGTCAAAAAACTAATGAGAATCATAAAGGATAGGGTAATCTGTCGCACTAACGTCAACTCCATTCAATCTGTAGTTCTCTTTAGTATAACGTTTAACGTTGTAAATTTGAATGGTCAGCTTTAAAAAACAAAAAAATAATCATGATAAGACAGGGGGGCCTAGTCTACCTCATGATTATTTGTATAAGCAAGTATTTTCAGTTGATCATTTTCAAGACCGATCTCAAATGTATAAGAGACGGTTTTCGGCTCTTGGTCAGTGCGATGTTCTTCGACTAACACATCAAATACCCACTGGTCGTCTTCAACATTCGCTTGTTGTTGTTCTATAAGATTGATCGATTTTAAAGCGATATAGTGCTCTCTAAAAGCGGTATAGTCACGTTCGCGTTGGTAGGCACTGCCTAATAAAGCATAAGCGTTGATGTAGTCATGAATAGCTAAGCTATCAATAAAATATTGGACGAGATAATAACTATCCTCTTTATAATTTTCAATTGAGGATGCTTGATTATGAATCGTTGCTGGAAAGGTCAGTTCATCGTTAGTCGTATTGGCTGACCAATCGGCTATATCATCCATGACATCTTTTATTGGAATGCTAAAGCCGATATCAGTATCGCTAATACCGGCAGAATTAATCCCAATGACGTTACCGGTTGTTTGGTCAATGAGTGGCCCGCCGCTATTACCATGGGTAATATTTGAAGAGATTTGGTAGACCTCATCGTATGAATACCCATCGATATCAAAGCTTCGATTGGTACCTGAAATAATCCCGACAGAAACGGAATTTTGATAACCGAGTGGACTGCCGAGCGCAAGAATATCGGTTCCAATATCGACAGATTGCGTTGTATCAATGGTCATCGGCCGCTGATTAATTAACTGTGGGACACGGATAACCGCAATATCTTTTTCTTTACTCATCCCGACAATCGCAGCGGGGTATGTTTCTGTCGTGGATAATGTGACTTCAACAACAGAGGCCCCTTCGATCACATGGGCATTTGTAATGATATCCCCCTGATTGTTATAAAGAAAACCTGACCCAACTCTGTTTGATACAGGTGTTTCTACAGAGATTTTAACGACATTCTTTTGTGCTTCATGTATGATTTGTTGCAATGTTTGTGTACGGTTGTTTGTTGGTTCAAATACAACGACAGGATCTGTGCCGATGGGTGAGTCAAAGGTTTGTTGGTACGTTCGGTATAACAAGACACTGCCACCTAAGAGAATAAAGATGGTTAAGAGAAGAGAGAAATGTTTTCGAATAACAGTCATGACGGCTCCTCCTCATTTAATAACCATGAAATACTGGCGATTTTCACATCGGTCGCTTCATCGTTAAATTGTTTATCTAAGAAAATATAATCTAACTGTCCCTCATCAAAAGGATAGAGGACATCTGGGTACACGAAAGTCGTACGAGTATCAATCACGTCGTTATCGTGATTAAGTAGTTCAAATGTGACTTCGATATGATAAATAGGGACAGTGGCTTCACTTTTAACCGTCCCTTTTACTTTTAGTTGACCAGACGTTGTTTCTGATAGTGCTACATCCGAGATATTGACAGCCTTTGATTCGTTGAAAGCAACTTCTTCTTCGTATGATTGGTAAGCTTTTTCCATGCGTTCTTCCAGTGCTGTGACAAATTGATTTTGTGCTAAGTTGATGGTTTCTTTCAAACTTAATAGACGTTGATCGTCTGGAAGATAATACAGACCGTTTTCGACTAATTCCGTCGCATCCGAAAATTTATTGTCAGCTAAATAACTATTAGCTAAACTGGCGATTGACGAAGAAAGTCGTTCGCGCAGTTGTTGCTTTAATAACAACGCATCGGTAGAATGAATCGCCTCAATTTCCCATACGAGGGCTTGTAAATCCTGGATAGATAAATCATTTGACAGTCGTGTATCTATTTGTTCCAGTTGAAGCTGTTCTTGCATGTGTTTGATGTTCATAACAAGGCGATCAATCGCTTCACCTTTATAGTCATCTAAAGAGATTTGTAAGTTATGCAGCTGTTCAAGCTGTGCTTGATAAGATAAGCTGTCATCAAGATGAATGTTCTCCAGATATAATGTGAGTAGTTTATTTAAATCCTCAGCCGCTTGAAACGTAGGGTAAACGGTTAAGGCTTTTTCCGTTAAAGTTAAACTTTCTTCATAGTCATCTTCATAAAACGCATCTGCCGCTTCTTCGAAAAGATCGGTTGCCTGATGACTTCTTTGCTGGTGAAGCCAGTGAATGCCACTGAAAATCAGTCCTATAAGCATGAGCGCTAAGGTAGGGAACAACCAAGTCTTGATAGAAAAACGGTTTGACTGAAAGCGCGACTGACGGTCTGCAGGTAACTTCGTACCACACGAGACACAAAATATTTCGTCATCATGCACTTTGGCTCCACATTTAGGGCAATAACCCATCTCATCACCACTTTCCTTAATAAATAACTTGCCACTCATCAAATGGATACATAATCATTTCAGCTCGACCGATAATTTCCTGTTTTAGAATCAGCCCGAGGGAGTTACGACTATCTCTGCTGTTGCGTCGATTATCACCCATCACGTAATAGTAATCAGCTGGAATATAGGTCGGTTTAATATTATGTGTCCAATAACTTCTTTCATTAGTAATAAAGGTTTGACGATAAGGAATTTCGTCTATATATAACTGTTGGTCTTGATAGCTTAAAGTTTCGGTAGGTAGACCAATGATGCGTTTAATATAGGTTTGCTCATCGCGCTTAATAACAACAACATCCCCACGATGGGGTGAATCGAACAAATAACTTAAGCGGTTGTAGATAATGGTTTGCTGATTATTAACGGTAGGTGCCATACTGTGGCCATCGACAATCGCGGTTCTAAAGATGAATAAATGAATAAATAAAACGATAAAAAAGAACGTCAAAACGCTCAACACAATCCGTTGTTTTTTTGTAAAGTGAGGTTTTGTCATGCTAAAAGTCCCTTTCCTGCCTTCGTTGACACATTTTTTGTATCTTTTTAATCATACCATAAAAAAAACGGGTTGAATATGTCACCATTGTTAATTATGTGCTAAAATAAACGGATAAATCACACAAAAAGTAACGGATAGAGAAAAATAGAGAACTCATTAAAGAAAAGGGGAAGCCATATGTGCCTTGAAAAATTGTTAAAACAAATCACTGAAACACGTGAACACATGATGCTTGTCGCAAATGAAAAAGGGATGAATCATCATGAAGCCATCAAAATCAGTATGGAGCTTGATCTTTTACTTAACGATTATCAAAAAAAATTAAATAAACGCATATAAAACACGCTGCACATGGAATGCTCACTGTGCAGCGTGTTTTTTA
>NZ_BAXD01000018.1:0-57265 GCF_001310395.1 Halolactibacillus sp. JCM 19043 | reverse complement strand
CTGATTTGTTCTTTTTTATTACGTATGTACACCTTCTTCAATTCTTTTTGCGCGGATAGAAGCGCCCGTCCTTGTTGAACAGCACTGGTCGCATAATAATCATTTAATCCGTAACGTTGTTTCAACTGTTGATGGATGGAGACGGAACTTTTCTCTTTCACGCCCCTAAGCTCCCGGACCTCCGCTTGATAACGAAAATGTTTGGCTTGATTAAACACCCGAAGGGTGTGATCCATGGACATAACAAAGTCAGGGTCGATCTTATACCTATATAAGCGATTTGAAAAAATGGCCTTCATGCCCATGATACCCATCCTCTCTTTGTTTTGTGACGGTCACTGTTAATGTTTTAATTATACCACGCGGAATATATGTTTGTCACTTCAAAAATATTCAAAAAATCGATTCATCACCCGCCTAGTGCTGACGCACTTGAGGAAGGTGTCTTCTCGCCCTAAAGCGATAAACTACCATGAAAATCAACCAGAAGGCCGATTGACTTTACCACTTATTCCCCTTACTATTATGAGAAGAAAAACTACAAGTAATCATAGAGAAATGAGGCTTTAGAAAATGAAAAAATCAGTCTATATCATCCTTGCTTTTGGCTTGATTTTGACGGCTTGTCGTAACGAAGATACAGAACCTGTTGATGATTCGGATATAAACCAACAAGATGAGGATAATGGCACAGACACAACAGAAAATAACCAAGAAAATGATGACGCAACAGAGGCGGACGATGAAACAGATGAAGATCCTGAGGCATCGGATGAGTCGGCAAATAATGGCGACCAAACAGCAGAGGACACACATCCGGACGACACGACAGATGACACCGAGTCATCACACGAGACTGACAATAGTGAATCGGGTGGACGTTATAGTTCAGATGATGCTATTCGCTTAGTAAAAGACTACCTAAAAGCAGAAGGTCTTTATATGGACATGACTTACCTATATGATGGTAAAGATGATAATGGCCATTACCGCATCCAAGTTTTTGAAGTGGTTGATCATGGTAATGGTGAAACGCATACCTCCACTTTTGATTGGTATTTTGTTGACCCTGAAACAGGAGACATTACCGCTTTATTTAATTCATAGATATTTAGGCGCGAGAAAGAGAGCACTCTTTTTTCGCGCGTTTTTGTCGTCGTCCTGTTATTCAGACGTATTGTGCTCTTCTTGTTTTGCTTTTCTATAATTATATACTAATTCAACAACTGTTATAATACTGGCAGCGACTAGAAAACCGTGCTTAAACCATGGCGGTAAAAAGTCTACTATATAACAACTACGATGCTGAGAATAATGACTGGCATTGTCCAGAGGTTACGCTTAAAACGTCGGCGATAGCTAGGTGATAGTAAGCGAACACAAAGCCTTTATCCTTCTTATGCCGTTTTCGATAAAACAACCAGAAGCCGAGATTAACAATAAGTACGATACTAATCGAAACGATCATAGGTATGTAATCAACCATATAAAAACTCCTTTCTAAATAACTCCACCTCCACTGTAACATATCTTTTTTGTAAAAAATAGCCACAAATCAGACTAGTACATAGTATCTTACTTGTGGCTATAATTGTGTTAGTACAAGGTGACTTTTGTTCGTGTCATCATTGATTCGTTGACCACGGTGAGTGTATCAAAATCAAATGCGGTCGCCATAATAGCTAAAGCATGCACCAGAGCGGTATCCTCTTCTATTTCACCAGTCACGGTCAACGTTATCTGAGCACCGGTTTCTTTTACATCAACGATCGTTACACCCTCAAAAACGCGTTTATACCCTTCTGGTGCGACAAAGGTTGCTGTCTTATTAAGCGTTTCTTCAAATGAGTCTAATTGTAGTGGTACCATGTCACGAATCGAGCGATATACAGGTGCCTGATAACCTTCTAACAAGGTCTCATTCGTGACCTCGACAACACCTGTCACAGCCATATCCTCTACTGGTAATGCTTCAATGAAACCTACCTGACCGTAATCGACACCCGCTTCACCATCTACCGTAAAGATAAAGGTATCGATATTATAAAATGCACCGAGTTGATAAAACATCTGATCGAGCATCATATGTTCAGCAGAGGCCAGAGACACAAACGGTTGTCCACCTTCAAAGTTCAGTGTCGCCTCTTTATCAGCTATCTCCACAGACATGAGTCCCGTAAATGCCTCATTCGTTGTTTGATCACTCAATTGTAAACTCATCATCAACGCCTCATCTTGGTTTAACGGATCGGCTGATGTCTCCATATGAATCAACATCATTTCCTCATTTTCATCAAACACATGCGTGACTACCGGGACTACTGCCTCATAGTCTACCTCTGTGTAACCATCGTCTTCTTCATCAGATGGTTCATCATCAGACTCCGTTTCTGTATCACCCTCTGTGTCTTCATCTGTTGGTTGTTCTGTCTCTGTCTCAGATGGTGTTTCAGCCCCTTGGTCCTCTGGTTCTTCTGACGTATTACACGCAACAACGGTGAGTAGAATCACTAACAATAAAGCCAATAGTTTTTTCATTGTTTTCCCCCTTTTTCTTCTCGCACCTCTCTACTTGTACTGTTCCCGTTTATGTCGGGTCATACACTGGTCTATTGATGCATTTTTTGTTTAAAACCCACCGCTTAAAGGGAATAGATGTAAAGACAAAAAAATAGCAGAAAGGAATGTGAGACTGTTGACACAGACGAAGGTTTTTCGTTTTCTTGTATATACGTTACTTATTCTAGCGATCTTGTATTTTCTATCATTAATTGATTTTATTCTTCAACCGATTGGGACTGTCATAACGTCCATCGCGCTACCGATTATTGGGGCGGGATTTTTGTTCTATGTGACCGAGCCATTGATTCGGTTGTTTGAACGCTTTAATATAAAGCGAATTTTCGCGGTTATACTTGTGTTTGTGGTGATTATGCTTGTCGTTGCCTTTAGCGTTTATTTCCTCATCCCAATGGTTCAAGAACAATTAAACAGACTATCAGATAACGCACCTGCTTTTCGTTCGTGGCTCGAGGAAGCCCTCCGTTGGGTTGAAACAAATCAACAATATATCCCTGATGAATTTAACACCTCGGTTGATGATATCATTGATCAACTAAGTGGTTATGCGCAAGAAGCCGTTGGCTCGATTTTTAATGCGATTGGGGCGATTTTTAACTTTGTTGTATCGTTTGTCCTCATCCCTTTTTTCTTATTCTTTATGTTAAAGGACTCAAAGAAATTCATCCCGTTTGTCACACAATTCTTTAGTCCAAAGAAAAAAGATAGTTTAGAACGTTTGTTTGCCTCCATTAATAATTCATTAGGCTCGTTCATTCAAGGGCAAATGATCATCAGCTTTAGCGTCGGAACAATGTTACTGATTGGTTACTTAATCGTTGGGCTTGAATATGCACTTATCCTGGCGATTTTTGCTTTGTTTATGAATGTGATTCCCTACCTTGGTCCTTGGCTTTCTGCCATTCCTGCTGTTCTGATTGGCTTTTTTCAAGACCCGATGACAGGCGTTTGGACGGCTGTTGTGATGATTGTCGTCCAGCAAATTGAAGGCAACCTGATTGAACCAAACGTGATGGGTAAAGTGTTAAATGTTCATCCTCTCACTGTTGTTGTCATTATGATTGCCGCTGGAGCGACGATTGGTTTTATCGGGTTTATCTTAGCCGTACCTATGTATGCCGTCACTAAAGCGACCGTCACGCATTTCTATCATGAATACTTGAATCATAAAAAGACATCGGAACAATATTTAATTTAAAGCGCATAGACAACCCGCCCAGAAACAGCTGTTTCTGGGCGGGTTAATTATCGTTATGGTTTAACTTTCATTAGACGCATACTATTAAGCGACACAAGTAAAGTCGCTCCGATATCTGACACAATCGCGATCCAAAGCGTTAACCAGCCAGGGATGACTAATAATAGCGCGACTAACTTAATGAGGAGTGAGAAAGTGACGTTTGCTTTTATAATCCGTAGGGATTGTCTACTTAAACGAACAGCAAAAGATAATAGCGTTAAATCATCGGTCATTAAAGCCATATCCGCTGTCTCAAGGGCTGTGTCTGTGCCTTTAGCTCCCATCGCAATACCCACACTTGCTTTAGCCATCGCAGGCGCATCATTGACACCATCACCGACCATGGCCACGTATTGATACTCAGTTGTCAGTTGTTCAATGACAGCTAACTTATCTTCAGGTAAGAGTTCCGACATGACATCATCTATTCCCAGTCTGTTGGCGATATCTGTTGCGGCACGGTGATTATCTCCCGTTAACATAACAGTTTTCTTTACACCTAAGTCATGAAGCTGACGTAATGTCTCGCGTGCATTCTCGTGTACCTCATCAGCAATGGCCATGTAGGCAAGGATTTGTGTGTCTTTTGTTACGACAACAACAGTTTGACCCTTTGTTTCTAACGCTTGAATGGCCTCACTGACTGATGGTGAGAGACTATCCATAAATCTTTTCGGACTTTCAACGGTATAGATGACCCCTTGGTCTTCACCTTTTATACCACGACCAGGTAAAGAAGTGATGGCTTTTAGCGGAAAAGCCATCGTTGGATCAATCAACGCTTCTGCCTTTGAAGTTAATGCCTTTGCGAGTGGATGCGTCGTATCCTTTTCTAAGCTGTAGACAATACGAAAGACATCTATTTCATTCACTCCATCCATCATGACAGTGTCCGTGACAAAGGGTTCGCCTTTGGTTAGCGTACCTGTTTTATCAAAAGCGATCGCACGTATGCGACCCAGTGTCTCTAAGTGAACACCACCTTTAATCAAGACACCGCGCTTAGCCGCGTTCCCAATCGCTGACACAATCGAAATAGGGGTAGAGACAACAAGGGCACATGGGCAACCGACAATTAAGATCGCCAACCCTTGATAGAACCACGTTGAGAAGTCCTGATTGAAAACAAGCGGAGGGACACTCATGACGACTACACTGATCAGCATAATCATCGGCGTGTACACTTTCGCAAACGCATCGATAAAACGCTCGGCTGGGGCTTTTTCTCCTTGCGCTTCTTCAACTAAATGAATGATTTTTTGTAACGTTGTATCTTCAACACGTTTGGTTACTTGAACGAGTAATAGGGCATCGGTATTGAGCGTTCCAGCATAGACATCGTCACCAGGGACTTTTTCTTCTGGCATACTCTCTCCGGTAATAGCCGCTTGGTTAATCAGTGAGGTTCCTTCTATAATTACGCCGTCCATCGCCAATTTTTCACCTGGCTTCACGACCATAACGTCCCCAATCTGAATCTCGTCAACATCCACCATCTCATCACCCGATGGGCGTCTGATTTGCGCTTGTGTTGGTGCCATATTCACGAGTGACGCTATCGACTGTCGCGCGCGGTCCATCGAATAAGCCTCAAGTAACTCACTTACTCTAAATAACATGACGACAATCCCTACTTCTAACCATTCACCAATGAGGACACCACCTATGACAGCTACCGTCATTAATGTTCGCATATCAAAGGTGAAACGGGTCAGATTCTTCATCCCGCTTTTAAAGAGTTGTAAACCTAATGTCGCACTTGAGACAAGAATAAGCATCGCTGTCATTGGATGACTATGACCACTCATGACACTTGAGACAATGCCTAACACCAAAAATAACACACCAAATAATTCTGTTTCATATTGTTGGTACCACGGCAATACTTCTGGTGTTTCAGTAGTTTGACTTGCTTTTTTTATACCATCTACCGATAGTTTTAATCCCTCAAACGCGCCTGCTTTTTCGAGCGCATCAATCGATACTTCACCACTGACAGTAATTTTTGATGCACCGAAATTAACTTTGGCATCATAAACACCAGGTAAGTCTTTCACGTTATTTTCAAAGGTCTTGGCACAGTTCGCACAAGAAAATCCTTTGACCCGATAGGTTTGTGCGTCAAAATCAGATGAGGTTGTCACGTCGTTCCACCTCTTTCTGGTGTACCAATCCAATCGTGATCAACGTCTTCACATGATCATCATCTAATTGATAATACACTTGTTTTCCTTCTTTGTAGCTTTTCGCTAGACCTAACTTCTTTAAGTGACGTAAATGGTGAGACGCTGTTGCTGTCGAGGAACCAATGATATGCGCAACATCACAGACACAGAGTTTATTTTCTTGCGTTAAGGCATAAGCAATCTTTAACCTTGTTTCATCACATAACGCTTTAAACATCTCGCTCACGGCTAAAATGTTTTCACTCTCAACCATTTCCTTGACGCGATAGACTTTATCTTCATTAAAAACCGCCACATCACATGTTTCTTTTGCTTGGTTTGTCATCTTAACACCCTTTCATTCAAACGTTCATTTGATTAACTTCATTTTAATCATCGTTTGAATGTTTGTCAATGATCGTTAATATGTTCATTCTCCCCCTTATCTCAAACTTGGCTTGTAAACACGTAACAGGCGTATGCCTAAGACATACGCCTGTTACTCTATACATATTAAGGAGGGATAAATTAATTTCTTACGCGTCGTTCTTTAAAGATGAGTGTGGTCCCACCCATTAGTAACAACATCATCCCTACAAGCATCAATAAGTAAAGGTTAGTTGCTGTTTTAGGTAAACGGTCCCCACTTTCATCTGTCTCAGCTGTTTCACTCTCTGAGCCCACTACTTCATCAGTATTCGTTGTATCTTCGGTAACATTTTCTTCATCCGTAGGTGTCTCATTTGTTGTTTCATCTGTTGACTCATCAGTTGGTGGTGTGTTTACTACCTCTTCAGAGTCCTCATTCGCATCAGTTACCACAAAGGTATCTGTACTAAATACAGCATACGTACTAAAGTGATCAACATCTACAACAACTTCACCGTCAACAACTTCACCGTCAACAAATTCTCCGCCAACGAGTTCCCAAGTCTTTGTTTCTGGATTAAAGTAGTACACTTTTAAAGTTGATGTATCAGCATCTGTGTCTTTAACTTTAAAACTCAAAGTAACGGGTGTTTCAAATATTTTTTTAACGACGCCGTTTTCACTAACGTTGAAGCTATAAACGTCACTTAAAGCATCGCTTTGATGTGTCAGACCTTCTTCATTACTCGGTGCGACATCAAAGGTAATATCGCCATTTAAGTTGCTTGCTGGCATAATCATTTGAACGCCTGCTTTTTCAATCTGGATTATCGCACCTTTATCTTTCAACATATCTAGTTGTTTTTTCGAAATTATTACCTTTGTGACTTTCCCATCTGTTATTTCAATCTTAAAGGGTTGATTTTTCTGAATGGCTTCAATTGCCTTATCATTCACGATAATCGTATCGCCATTAACATCTTGATCTTGGTCTTCATCTTCGTCTTGGTCCTCAACTTGATCTTGGTCCTCGTCTGGTGTACTGATTTCAGTGCCATATAGGTAATCACGTACACCAGCTAATTCAAATCTTACATTATCAATGAATATATCATGAGAATCAGCTGGTGCGCCTTCTAAAGCACCTAGAAGGAATTTAAGACCGACAATATCATCTTGTGGCATCGTTACTTCGTAGCTGTAGTTTTGTACTTCCTCTGTTAATGATACTGTTTCATTTAAAGAGCGTACATAACCGCCTGCTTCGCCATTATCAATCACCGCTTCAATATCACGAGCAGTAGTTGCATAAGCATCAAATGAGACGATGTAGGTTTGATCAGCTGTGACTGATTTCCCTTCTTGAGAAAGGGAAATATCCCATGGATTTGTGCCAACATGATCAATAGAAATTTTCGCCATCTCATCTTCTACAGTAAAATCAGCTTGTGATGGACCATCGTATTGACCTTGGTAATGCGTAATCCACCCTTCAAAACCTTGACTGAAATCGGCATTGTCTAATAAGAAGGCAGCTTCACTTGAACCCTCAACCTCTAAAACGATATTATCAATTGTCACTTCATGCGCGGGTAAGTCAGCAACACTTTCAATAGCACCAAGTAAGAATTTAAAATCAACGGTATCGTCTTCTGTCATCTCAAATGTGTACTCAAATGTTTGTGTATCTTCCGTTAGTGTCACAATATCTGAGAAGTAACGATGATAACCAGCATTTTCTACAACGACATCTACTTGACGCTCAACTGTTGACGATGCATCAAATGAAACGGTATAGGTTTCTCCTGCTTTTAAAGTCATCGCATTCTGCATTAACATTAAGTGGCATGGTTCCCAACCAGTGTTTTCAATATTTGCGACAAAAGTACCCTCTTCTACACCAAGCGTTGCGACAGACGTCGGTTCATGTTCGCCCTGATTATGGACACCAAAGTATTCTAAACCTTGATTGAATCGTCCATTACGTAATGGGAAACGCTCTCCTAATGTCAGACTTGTATTGTTGTTTGTTAGACGAATTAATTCGACATCATCTAACATCACATCCGCATCGCTTCCGCCTAAGAAGAAGACGAATTGACCATTTAAGTCTTCTACATCCGTCATCGTTAGTGTGATTGTTTTTGTTTCAAACACTTCCGTTAAAGCGACCGTTTCTTTTGCGTAAACGGTACTACCATCAGCGCTCACAAAACCAATCTCAATATCACGCGCTGCGTCTGTTTTTGCGTTAAATGTCAACTGATAGTCATCGGTTGGTGTGAATTGAAGGCCTGTTTGCGCTAATCTTAACGCCTCCGCACTATCTCCACCATCCGTGATTATGGCAGTAAATACGCGTGTATATTCAGGTACATACGCATTTGCCTCTGCAGATGGTGCCGCAATATCCCAGTAAGTTAACCGGTCCATCGCCCCTTGATCGAATGTTCCGTTATAAATATAGTTACCATTCGGTAATGGCTTCTTTGGATTACTCTCATTGTATGGGTCTACTGGATCTATTTCTTCCAATACAACGTGACCAATTGAGACACCTTGTGTATTGTTACCAACATTAAACTCAAGTCGAGCTAATGGGTCTGTATCATGCTGCATTTGGAAGACCATCTCATACGTTTGAACGTCCGTCGTTAAATCATAATCTTCACTTGGTGAATAAGCCGTCCAACCACGATTAGCACCGCCACCAATTTTGACATTGATTGGACGATTGGCATCCGCTTTCGCATCAAAACTTAACTTGTAATAGCGACCTTTACCTACGGTCACATTTTGAATAAGTTGCAATGAATACGTTTGACTGCCGCCATTCGTCACATCGATTTTTGCGAAGGTATCATCATTTATTGTCTCTGTACTAACAGAACCATCGCCACCGAACTCATCAAGCTTTAAGAAGTTCCAGTAAGTGGCGTCCCAGTTATTTGCGACGTCATCATTTGTCTGAAGCGTCGTAAAGCCTTCATTGTAATCTGTGTCATAGACATAGTTACCATCAACAGCTACTTTGGCATCTGCCGGTAGCTCTTCGGCCTCAAAAGAAGGTTCCATTGGCGCGTCATAACTGGCTTTTTCATATGCGCGTACATAGTCTACTTTTACTTGGTTAGGGAAAGCCGTCTCCTCATTAGGACCGCCGCCGTACCAACCACCGATAGCTAAGTTTAAAATCATATAAAAGTCTTGATCAAATGGCGCTGGGTAGCTAAACTTTGTTGCATTCGTACTATCTTTAGCACTCCAGTTGTTTAAAGTTTGATACAAGACATCGTTGACGTACCAGCGAATTTCGCCTGGTTCCCATTCCACCGCATAGGTGTTCATGTCTGTCGTGTCAAAACCATCTTCAAAATGATAGTCACTGGCTGTATACGTATTATTTGGCCACTGCGAGCCGTAGTGAATCGCCCCACCAACTTTATTAGGTGTCGCACCGGCATTCTCCATAATATCAATCTCACCTGATGCCGCCCAAGCACCATACACATCATCTTCTGGCATCATCCAAAAAGCTGGCCAAAATCCTTGACCTTCTGGTAAGGACATTCTCGCCTCAAAGCGACCGTAGGTTTGACTAAAGTTGCCTTTCGTGTGGATTTTGCCTGATGTGTAGTTGTATGTACCTTCACCATCTTCAACGACTTGTTTTTTCGCTTCAATGATTAATTGACCATTTTCCACACGTACATTATCTTCTTGATACGATTGTAATTCTTGGTTTCCCCAGCCAGGCACAAAGGTACCGTCAGGTTCGTAAAAACCGTTACCAATATCATATGACCAGATGTCAGTATCTAATATGTCACCTTCAAAGTTATCTTCAAACGTTAATTCCCAATCAGAGGTGTTTCCTTCCGCCATCAAATTTGGCGGCCCAATAAATAATAATGTGATAAATGCTAAAACAATCAGGCTACTTAAAGGTTTTTTCATCTACGTTCCTCCTTGATTTGTGTTTAAAACAGTGTACCCTTCCGGCATGTATGCTATTTTCGTATCACCTCCTTTAATTTTACGAAAATTCCGTCTTTTTTCAACGAAAGTTACGAAAGCGCTTTCTTTTTGTGTCATAAGAAAAGAGACCTTTCGATCTCTTTTCCCTATCACTAAGATAACTCACAACGAATTCTCGTCGCTTCTCCTTGACGTACCCAGTAAGCGATATCACCTTTAACTATCGCACTGTCTACTGTTTCTGTTGAACCATCGGTAAATGTAACAACGTAACGCTCAGGCTTAACTGCCGCTTCACCAAACGTATCTTGACGCGTTGGATTCACATAAGTAATCTCCGTCTGTCCTAAGAACGTAGCGGTTAGCTCGCCATTTTCTTTAAACATCCAACCTGCTAGCTGCGGGTTAAGTCTAAGGGCAAGTGTGTCGTCTTCTACTTCAAACGGCTTTCCACCTGTCATCATCACAAACCACATATTCATAAATTCAATCGTTGACCCACTCAGTCTAGCGACAAATCCCCGTCCATGAAGACTTGGATCTGGATTGGCTGAACTGGCGATAAATGAACTGTTCTCGAGAGTCGAGCGTCCATACTTCGCTGGGTCTAAGAACGGAATTAACGCTTGTTTCATATCAGTAAAGAATTCTTTCGTTAGACCAGATTTTAAAGTCGCAAGTAAATACTTGTACTCCATATGAAGGAAAACAGATTCATTCTCTAACCAACCCGGCGTAAAGGCGCCAGCCCGACCGAGCTCATCTGGTTCGTTCTTAATTGACATCGATGTTTTATACATACCTAATTTGTCATCGTAAACCGCTGATTGTTTCACTTGATCATATAAAGCTTTTGCTTCTTCTTGATTATCTTTTAACTTCAGTGCTTTAACTAAGCCTTCTAAGAAAGGCGTCACAGCTTTCGCCTCAAATTCAAGTGCACTCACATCAATTTTATCCGCTTCGGTATAGCTGACTTTTCCATCTTTCGCTTCAAAATAGAAGTATGTTGGAATCAGTTCAGCGTCAAATGCTTCTACTGCCATAATCGCTTGTTTAATACGATTATTAAGTAACGCCATGTTTTCACGTAAGCTTGCGGTTGTATAAGTGACTTCTTCACCTGAAAGTCCTTCGTAAATACGCTCGCGATAGTTCTCACGATGCGTCGATACTTCATGCCAATACGCTTGTTCAGTTAATTCACCGTTATTAAATGCTTGGATGGATTGAAGCACTTGTCTTAATAAATCACTCACTTCTATCGGTAACGAAATGTCTTCTGCCTCATCAATTGCAAGCATCAGATCAAATAGGCGTTTCACTTCATATAACTCTGACGTTGAAGCCCCAATCATCCTGGTAGCCATTTAATGAGTCATTCCAACCTGGCTTATCCGCTTCCATTTCAATGCCTAGTCCAAATGGCGCAAGTGTCGCCGTCTTTACAAGACCAAGCGTTAACAATTTACTATATAACGTTGTCTGATAGATACTACTTGGGTCTTTCATTACTTTAACCCAATCCGCTTCTGGCTTATCTTTATTCATGTGAAGCGCATGGTATTGTCTTAATTGTCCGTTCACTAACACATATTTATCTTCACGTTTTTTCACTTCAGCTGGGCTATTGAAGAAAATATAATCCTTAGTAAAGTATAGTTCTTCCGTTTTATCTGGATAAATCGCTAGATAACTTTCAATCAGATCTAGGTTATAAGTCCAGTGGTCAACCCAGAACCCTTCATGGAAGGCCGCTTCAAAGTTCTCTTTTGATTCACTTAGCACGTGTGCTAAGAACACGTCAAAATCTGTCTTTAACGAGATACGCTCGTCTTCAATAAAGTGTTTTAACTCACCTGGCGTGTAGCTTGACTTAAAGTACGTATTTAGCACCTGTTTATCTTCTTCATCAACATAAGCACTAAGGTCAAACGCTTGGGTATCTAACGTGAATCTAACCCCTTTAACACCGAGTGGGTTATACCCATCCAACTGAATCAAATTCATAAACATTTTCAAGTTATAATCTTTTACACGTGGTTCGAAAAACACATCACATCGTCTATTTTGGTTAATATCTCGGTAATTACCGTTCCCTTGAGAATAATACGTCGGGCTTAGCGAGAAGAAGTTATAGTCTCTTTCAAGGTCGCCGTGTTTACGTGAATAAAGATAATATATCGTTTCTTTATTATCGTGTGTCAACACATGAGGGAAACCACCACGCAAGCCATTATCTAAATAGCTCTGACGACTGTATGCATCAAATAACGGTTCATTTGTTGAACTCGTAATTGGGGCCGTAATATCATCCGTAATCGTAAGGGCTTCTGCTTTTTTCTCTTGAAGCATAGCAAAGTTTAGTTCTTCTTTTACGTACTGATTGACATGGTCTAAACCCGTCGCATAACCCACAACCGTCGACCACTGAATGCTTCCTTTAGACGTTAAACTTGTCTCAATTGGCGTAAACCCACCAGAGACACGATTCGTTGTTTGTTCTGTTTCTTTTGTGAGCGTTTGAAGTGGTTTTGTGTTAAATGGTACGGTCGTTTGTAATGTTGTATCCATACCAAATACGAGGTTTTTATCAATGATTGGTTTTGCGATTGTTTCCTTACCATCTTGATAAACGGTACTGTAATAGAAGTTTCCTTGGGTAATACTTTTTACTTCAGCAGAGTCTTCTGTACTGCCACGTAAGAAATAAAAGGGCATATGATTCTCTAAGTTTTTAACATCAAACCAACTTTTTAGTGTATTACCTAATTCTTTATAAGCCGCATTTTCAACACCGCTTGGGAAGATACTTGGTAAACCATCTAAGATTTCGAATTGACGAGTATTTTCTGCGAGGTTAGTAAATGCCACATCACGCACGAGACCGGCCACCGGTGTATTCGGTAATGCAAAGTAGTTAATGGTTAGTTTAAACTGATGAATGGGGTGGTGGTAATGCAGAGTTAACATGTTCTCAGCAATCTCCATCCGTGTATGCCCGGTTGTGTCATGCGCGGCGAATGGTTCAATGACAATAGTGTCGTCATCATTTAAAATTTTGATAAATGTTCTGAAACCTTGCGTTTGAACAAGTTGGTATGATTTATCTGCCGGTAAAAACTCCATAATGGCGTGATCTTTATCTTGGACACCAAAACTCGCAATCCCTTGACCGCGGTTAACGTAAAAGGCCCAGATCGGTAAGCCACTTTTGCCTGCCACTCCCGGCAAAAAACTGGAGAAGGTTGGCTGATGTGAATAATTTTCTATATTAAAATGGTGGTGTTGATCGAGTTGATACAAATAGATCCCTCACTTTCTTTATGCTATTATGCATTCAGAAGCATAGCTTTTGCTTCATTTTTTCGTTTAATTCGCTCAAAGCGAGATAGATGAATCGACATAATTAAATAACTAAACATACTAACACCAATAAATATTGTTACTTTAGGTAAGAAAATAAGAATAAGTGCATAAGCAACGATCCAAAATAACTGCATCAGCATTAATCCTGGTTCAGCGAACACGAGACTAAAGGCATTTTTCACGTATTGAAATCCTTTTAAATCATAATGAGCCATCACTGAAAATAAGTTAATAAATGTTAGTGTCAAAACAACAGCTCCTGCGATAAAGATACCCATCAAGTATACTTGAATGTTTTCAGGATAAAAGAATGGAATAAATTTAAAGTTGACATAGCCGATATAGCCGAGTAAAGCAAACAAGACTCCAAAACCATTTGATAATAGGAACATCTTTTTATAATAGCGGAAGAAATAAACTGGGATTGACACACCTTCTTTGCGATTAATTAAGTCACGCGAGACACTAAATACCGCAACAGTCGCAGGCATGAACCTAAAACTCCAAGGCCAAGGACAGTAAAAATAAACCATAAAACATTTAAAATAATAAATTGTGATAACCATCCAGCAACCATTTGAATTTTATTTGACATGTTTATTTCCTCCCATAAATTTTAAAAGTTAGCTCTTTACAGCACCTTCAGAAAGACTTTGAATAAAGAGTTTGTTGAACATTAAGAAGATGACAATCAGTGGTACTGTCGCCCAGAATGTCCCAGACATAATCATACCGTAGTCCATCTGACGCGCATCATTTAATGTACGTAACGCGACTTGTAGTGTATGCATGGAAGGCTCTCTTAAAACAGTTAATGGCCATAAGAAGTCGTTCCATGCTTGCATAAAGACGATAATACCAAGTGTCGCAAAAGCTGGTAAGACCGTTGGCGCAACAATATTCCAATAGATTCTAAATGTTGAACAACCGTCCATCTTAGCTGCTTCAATTAATTCATCAGGTACAGCGTCTTGAATGTATTGGCGCATCCAGAAAATACCGAACGCATTGATAAGCCTGGTACAATGACCGCTTGGAATGTGTTGATCCATTCTAACTGCGTCATGATATAGTATTGCGGGATTAATCCTAATTGCGGTGGAATCATCATCGTAATTAAGATTACTGAGAATAATAGTTTCTTACCTTTAAATTCTAATTTTGCAAAAGCATAACCTGCGAGTGAGCATAAGAATAACACACCAACAGTAATACTTGTTGAGACAAATAACGAGTTAGCCATTGAGCCGAAAAAGTCCATATTAGCTAAAACATTTTGAAAGTTATTAACTAAGTCGGCACCTGGTGTAAATGGCGGTGGGAACGAATTTATTTCCCTGTTGGTACGCGTTGCCATCGTAAACATCCAGTAAAACGGAAACAGTGACAAGAGCGAGCCGAATGTTAAAAAGAGATACACAAATGCTTTTTGAATGTTTCTTTTTTTTGTATGATTTTCTGTATTGTTCATTCTTTTCCCCTCCTATCGTGCTTTCTTTGTCCGACCGATACGGTTGGTTAACAGTAAGTTGACGCCTGTGAAAATGATAATGATAAAGAACAAGACAATCGCCGCAGCTGACGCTGTACCAAAGGCATTATAGACAAAGGCATCTTTCCAAAGGTAGGCTACCATCGTAATACCTTCTTGTCTCAAGTTGCGACCTAAGAAGACAAGTGGTTCAGTGAAGAGTTGTAGTGCCCCGATGGTTGCAGTGAAGACCACGAACGTGATTGTTGGTTTTAGCATCGGAATCGTAATCAGACGGATTTGTTGCCAAACTGTGGCCCCATCAATTTTAGCTGCTTCATATAAAGCATTTGGAATACTTTGCATTCCAGCTAAGAAGATGATGGTATTATAACCAACCCAACGCCAGAATACCATGATGGAAATCGTGATTTTAACTGGCCAGTCTGAATATTCCAGTTGATTGGTTCAATATCAAAGAAACTTAAAATATAGTTAATGAAACCAGCTTCTTGGTTACTAAAGATAACACCAAAGATAATAGCGACGGCTACAATAGAGGTTACATACGGTAGGAAAATCATCGTACGGAACGTATTTCTAAACTTAATCAAGGTTGAGTTTAAGGCAAAAGCTAGTAAAATACCGACAATAATCTGTGGTGCTGTCCCTAATAACCCAATAATAAAGGTGTTCTTAATCGCTTCATAAAAGATTGGATCAGTAAAAATAAAATTAAAGTTTTCCATTCCGACAAAGGTCATCTCACTTAAACCGTTCCATTTGAAGAAGGCTAAGTAGAAACTAAATAGCATCGGGAATAACCCGAATACAGCATAAAGTAAAAAAAACGGGGAGATAAATAAGTAGGCCGTCCGTGCAGTCTTCTTTTTTTCTTCGAGGCTTTTTTTCATGAGTGTCCCTCCTTAATATGGGTTAAAGAATATGGCCCAAACCATATTCTTTAACCAGTTTTGTTTTTATTGACGTGCTAATGCACTTTTCGCTTGTTCGATTGCTGCGTTCCATTCTTCATCAGGATCAGCACCCGCGTTTACGTTAGAAACGGCTTCTTGTAATACATCGTTTACAGTATAGTAACCTTTACCTTTGTATACAGGCACAACGGCTTCGGCTGCTTCAGAGAATACTTGCGCTGTTTTAATGCCACCAAAGAACTCATCTGAGTAATCTAAGAATTCAGGATCTTCATATACAGATGGCGCTGATGGGAAAAGACCGTAATCTAAGAATGATTTTAATTGTTGTTCTGGTGCTGTCATCCACTCAACAAAAGCATATGCTTCTTCTGGATGTTCAGATTCTGCAGGTACTGTTAAGTAAGAACCACCCCAGTTACCGGCACCTTCAGGAAGTGTTGTAATTGACCATACACCTGGTTCAGCGTTGTCTTTAATAACCCCTTGCATCCAAGCTGGGCCTAATAGTGTTGCATAAGTACCTTCACCCATACCTGCGAACCATTCTGGCGTCCATAGCTGAATATCACCAATAAGATCTTGTTCAATTAAGCTAACAGTGTAATCATAAGCGTTGCGGATATAGTCATGCTCTTCAACAATTAATTCATCTTCTGTGTTAAAGAAATGTTCCGGCGCTTGGTCACGGCGTGCGTTAAAGACAAGTTCCGCACCATCGGTCATTTGCTTACCTGTTTTTTCATAGATTTCTTGTGCGACACTTTCAAAATCTTCCCACGTTTGAATCATTTCACCAACAGCTTCTGGTGATGATTCTAAACCAGCTTCTTCAAATACGTCGGTACGGTAGTACATAACCGTTGGACCGATATCTGTTGGTAAACCAAACATGAATGAACCGTCGGCATTTTCACCTGTTTGCCATACCCAATCTAAGAAGTTTCCTTCAACGTCAGCTGCACCGTAATCTTTTAAATTATGGAATCTGTCTTCTGCATCACGGTAACGCTCTAATTGGTTTACCTCAACCATCGCAACGTCAGGCGCACCTGAACCAGCTGATAATGATGTAAATAAGTTATCGTGTAAATCGTTTTGGTCCATGTTTTGAAGTTCAATCGTCACATGTGGATTTGCTTCCATGTATTCTTCAATCAATACATCGTAACCTGTGTTACCAAACTCCCAAAAAGATAATGTGACATCCTCTTTTTCATCACCAGTATCACCTGATGTATCTTCTGTTGTATCGTCATTTGATGTATCGTCACTTGACGTATCATCGTCTCCTCCACACGCTGTCATCAATAACACACTCAGTAACCCTACTAAAAATACTTTTAATAATTTTGACATATTCATTTCCCCCTACTCTTATTAGCAATTCAAAGTTTTAAGCATTTTCAATCATTAACATGTTGTGATTATTGACTCACCCCCTTAAGTTCCCTCTTTCCTTTACAGTCAAACGACATTGTCATCCCTTTAGGAAACATTGATCACGCCAATTATCCGAAAGCGCTTTATAACTAATCCAAAAGATAATGCCTTCTCAACGATCCTGATTTCAGTATCTTTATTGGCAGCAGATACGTTGCGGAAAGCTTGATTAACATTGTCTCTTCAATCAATAAACGCACGATCGATGACTCAACGCCACGTTTATGATTTAGTATAATAATACATTTGAAAGCGCTTGCGAAACCGCTTTAGTAATTACTATAATAAAGACATAATGAACATTTGTCAACCGTTATTTGATGTTTTTTCGTTTTTTTCTTTGAGCGTCTCTATTAACTCATTTAACTGCATTGATTCCGCTTTCAAAGCCTCTGATTGCGAGGCAATTGCTGCCACACCATGTCGCTGTTCTTTAATCGCTTGATCAGATAAATTCAGTTGTTCGAAAGTTTGTTTAGATGAGACTTGCATCTCTCGAATGGCTTGTGAAAGTTGTTGATTTTCGTTAATCATAATCTGTAAACTATCGTAGTTTGTGTCCACATGATCGGTTAATTCATCAATGAACTGTTGCATTTTTTCTAAGACACTGATGTTCTTATCCATATTTTCTTTTTCAGTGGCAATTCCCTCACTTGACTGAATAAGACCCTCACTGACTTCTTCAGCACCGGTTTGAATGGTCGATAAAATATTGTTCATATCTGTGATTGATGCATTCACATCTTGGGATAGTTGACGAATTTCACTGGCAACAACCGCAAATCCTTTGCCTTTTTCACCGGCACGCGCCGCTTCTATTGAAGCATTTAATGATAATAGATTCGTTCGCTTGGCGATATCATTTACGAGCGCTGATAAATCCGATACTTGTCCAATATTTTCTTTTAGTTTCATAATTTCTTTAGTTGATTGATCAATTAATTCGTACATCGTGTTGATTTGATTCACCGATGCATTCATCACTTTAATACCTTGTTCGGTTTGAACAGAAACACCTTTAGATTTGTAGCGCATCTCGTTACTTTCTTCTTCGATGACACCGATTCGTTCATTAAATGTTTCTGAATAACTCACGATATCTTGTGTTAAATCTGACTGATGACGGACCGCCATCTTGAGCTCACCTACGTGCGACTTTACATCTTTATTTTTCGCTTGTAATGTGCGGGCACCTTCTTCCAGTTGGGTACTTTCTTCATTTAAATGGTTACTTACAGAAGATAAACGCTCAATCATACCTTTGAAGGTTGTTTGAACATTATTTAAAATTGAACCGAGTTTTGAGAATTCATCTGTCCCGTTGATTTCAATAGGTTCTGAAGTTAAATCCCCTTGCATTAATGCGTCACCAAACGTCGTGATGCTGTTCATTTTTTTCGTTACATCACGGTTTACGATTACGAGAATCACTGTCCCTATAACAAGCGAGATAGCAATCGCAATTAAAAAGATCAGCCGCGTATCCGTAAACCTTGTGAAAATGATACGTGTATCTTGCGCTAAATCTTCATCTACGATATTTTTTAATTCAGTCAAAGCAAAACTTGCTTGTGAATAATTACGTCCTGCATCTCTTAAAGTAAGAAAATCAAGCTGTTCGGTTTTATCACGATCTCTAATTTGAATATAATCTTGATACAACGTTCTAATCTGTTGATCTTGGGCGATCACGACATCAAACAACTGTCTTTCTTCTTGTTTTGTGATGTGTTGATTTACTTCTTCTGCTAATTGATCAAACGTTTTTACTGTATCATTAAATTGATTGACCTGAGTGGTATCCGGAGCAACCATATAACGGCTCAGTAAGACAAATCGCTCTTGAATAAGGATGTCCATTTCGTTTAATTTATCCATTTGATGGACTTCTTCATTCATCTCATTCACTTTTGTTTCAACATCAATTAAATAATACGTTATAAGACCAGCAGAAGCTAAAAACAAGGCAATCGTAATGACGTAGACGAGCGAGTATTTCCACCCAATACTTCTATTTTTCCATAACATACATTCACCACCTAAAGCGCTTTCTGTATTTGTTAAAAAATATGTAGCGAGTTATAATTCGCTACATGAATCTCGTTTAATTAATGAGACAGGTACAACTTCTTTAATATATGAAGCATTTTTGCCATTAATACTATTTAACAATATTTTTGCCGCATCCGCACCAATCTTATCGACATTTTGTTTTACTGTCGTTAATTTCGGGGTAATGTAATCTGACCATTCGACATTGTCATATCCGATAATGGATATATCTTCAGGTACCCGAAGGCCTGCTTCTTTAATTGCTTCCATCGCACCAAGCGCCATCGTATCTGAGCTTGCAAAGACTGCTGTTGGCCGCTCACTTAAAACAAGCAACTGTTGCATCGCTTCCTTTCCACCTTCAACGGAGAAGAAACCTCCATTGACGATATAGGATGGCGGAATTTGGATACCTAACTGTTTTGTAGCTTTTAAGAAGCCTTTCATACGTTCAATCCCCGAAAAGGTATTTTGATGTCCCGCAATATGTGCAATTTTCTTGTGGCCTAATGCCATTAAATATTTCAGTGCCATTTCTGTCCCTTGATAATTATCACTATAAATAACATTAGTATTCGCGCTGTCTAAGTCGACAATAACCGATGGTAAATCAGATTCTATCACTTTTTCAAGTTCATCATCATCATTTTCAGAACTAAAGACAACGACACCATCAACCCCGCGGTATTTGAAGTGATCAAGATAACTCTTCTTCTCATCACCAATTTTATTGGCAATAAATAATAAATCATACCCTTCTAATTCAACCACTTGTTTAAACGATTGAATAATGGCACTGAAGAAAGAGTGTTTAAGTCCTATGCCTAATGACTCCATATAAATAACACCTAGTGTATAAGATTTTTTCGTTGTCAATGTTCTTGCATAAGAACTCGGATAATATCCCATTTCATCAACGGTTTTAAGTATTTTTTCCCTTGTTTTTTTACCTACATCAGGATAATTATTCAATACTTTTGACACAGTCGTAATAGAGAATCCTGTTGCTTTGGCGATATCATAAATTGTGACAGCCATTGTTTACACCTCCCTTAGAAAACGAAAGCGTTTTCGTCTCTATTATAAATACCATTTATAACTAAAGTCAAGCCTTCTTTATGCTTTTACGAAAACTTTCGCTGTTAATTTTCGATGCACCAACATGACTCGACAGTGCGATAGCATACAAATCACTGTTTTTATGATAAAATAAACCTAAAGACCTAATGTGAAAAAAGGCGGGGTGAGGATATGCAAAATTACTTAAGAAATCGGCGGATTGTTTTAAGCTTTAGTTTAGCCTTTTTATTAATATTTATTATGTTTTCATATATTCACCGCTCAGATACACTAAAGCTTTTACCTGATCGCTTCACGACACTAAATGATAACTGGGATATCTACTTTGGGGAGATGTATGTTCAGACTGTTGATTTACCCGCAGAGATTAACGTAGGAGAAAACACGACCTACTTTGCGACAACTACTCTACCTGATACACCTAATAGTTATGATCATCTTCTGATACGGGCATCACTTCAGGACCTTGTTGTTTATTTAGATGGCGAGAAGATCCATGAAAAAATTAATAACCGCAACGGTTTGTTTCGAACACCTTTGACCAGTTCTTGGGAGCTCGTCTATTTACCTCATAATTATCAAGGTAAATCGCTCGCGTTGGAAATTCGCTCTGAAACAAAGGCGTTTGCCGGAACCATTAATCCCATTCATATTGGTTCAGCGGATGCCATGTTGTTTGATATGATTAAAAATCAAAGCTTAAACTTTACCGTTGGATTAGTTTTATTTATTCTCGCTCTTACTTGTTTAATGATTGCTTTATCCCAACGAAAATTTGGCGATAACCGGCTATTATACCTAGGTTTACTTAGTTTAACAACGAGTCTATGGATTATTGGGGAATCAAAACTTCTTCAATTTATGACGGGCAATCCATTTATTATTGGTAGCATCAGTTACTTAATGGTTCCGCTCATTGTCAGTTTTATTGCCTTATACATTAAAGAAGTTATTACGAAACGCTTTATCCATTTATTTCGTGGAGTAGCGGTTACTTTTTGGATGATTGCCTTATTAATGTTAGTACTCCAACAATTCAATCTGTTAAATTTCATTGAATTAATGGCGATCTTATTAAGTGTCATTTTAATAGCTGCCATTATTCAAGTAACCGCTCTACTATACGAATATCACTACGATAAAAACGAAGAAATTAAAAAAGTCGCGCGTTACGTGGCACTTTTAATCATCTCATTTATACTTGAAGCCGTTTTATTTTACACTAAAACTTTTCAATCGATCTCTAGCATGTTACTGATAGGAGTTTTGATATTTTTTATTCTCTTATTTATCGACACATATAAGTATATCAAACAAAGTGCTGAACAAACGCGTAAAAATCAATTGCTTGAAACACTCGCCTATCAAGACTTACTCACAGACGGATTAAATCGAACCGCTTATGAACGTGATCTAAAGAAAAGACTTGAGGAAGAGAAGTTTTTCCGGTTAGTGCTGATCGATTTAAATCACCTCAAATATATTAACGATAACTTCGGACATACAAGCGGTGACCATGCGATTAAGACCGTCTATCAAGCTTTACTTGATTCTTTCGAAGACGAACATTGTTATCGCATCGGTGGGGATGAATTTGTTGTGTTAAGCGATCGATTGGACAAACACCTTCATCAGCGCCAACTGATTACTTTACGAAAACAGCTAAACGAACACTCACATAGTCTGCCTTATACTATTGATGTTGCCGTTGGAAGTGACGTTTTCAACAAAGATGAGTGGCCAAGTTATACCCCATTCTATCATCATGTTGACCAGTTAATGTACCAGAATAAAATTGAACGCAAAACACGAAGCTAACTTTATCTTTAGCTTCGTGTTTTATATGTGATTACTATTTCCTTCGCATTGGTTCAGCTAATCGCAATTGAGCTGGTAAGACGGTGTAATCAATCGGAAAATGCCCATTCATATAATATGATTCACCATCACTATGACAGACGATTCGGTCGGCTAAGGCGACAGAAACAGCTGGCGCTCGTTCCTGACTAACGTAGGGTAAATCAAGATGCTTTCCGCGGTAAACGAGCCAAAACATTTTAAAGAAAGTATTCGCATCTAAACCGTGCACAATCGTGACATCAAGCCATTGATCATCAGCCTTAGCTAACGGGGCGATTTGCATGCCTCCTCCAAAATAAGGTTGATTACTCACCGTTAAAAACCATACGCGCTCATACAAGGTGTCCTCACCATTCATAGACACCATCATAGAAAATGGCTTGAACGTCCTTAAAGCTTTGATGACGTAATAAGGATAGACGAGATGACCAAGCTTGAACCTATTCAATACCTTTTTTAGTCGTGATTGATTGACGTACTCACAGACTAACGCATCAAAACCGATGCCACTGTTATTCACAATCAATCGACTAAAATTTCCGTGTTTTACCTTTATAACATCTACGTGTGATTTCTTCGGATGACGGATGAATCGCTCGATTTCTTTTGGGTCTTCAAATGTTTTGAAATACCTACCAAAATCATTACCTGATCCGTTTTTAATCACACCTAGCGTGATTGGGTGAAGGCCAATGCCATTTAACACCTCATGTATGGTCCCGTCCCCACCGACAACAATAATTAACGATATTTTCTCTTCTTTTATTAAATGCTTGACAATTTTTGTCGCATGACCAGGGTAGGCGGTCATATATGTACGGTACGGAATCGTTAATTTTTGTTTGAATGTCTTAAAGGCCTTCACACCTTTACCTGATGTCGGATTTACTATAAAAGCTAGTCTCATGTTGTCACCTCATTTAACGCTTATCGGCTATTTTTTAAGCGTTTCTGGCTTTAATATCGGCTCAAACCAATATTTATTAAAGACAGAGACTAACGGTCCTAACGAGACAGCCACGACAAGTGTCCCTACACCAACAACCGCACCGAAGAAAAACCCAATTAATACAGCCGTTGCATCGACAATTAAGCGCGCTATCCCAAAAGGAATACGGTTATTCGTCATTTCTTGCATCATAAGTGGCAAAGCATCATAAGGTGAAACACCTAAGTTCGCTGTGACATATAATGATAGACCTGTTGATGAGATGAATACACCAACAAACAGCAAAATAAAGCGAATCCCTAACCCGATTTCCCCTACATCCATCGTCTGAAAGAAATAAACGATAAAGTCAGCCGTGTAACCTAGAAGAAACATATTAATAAAGGTCCCGAACCCAATAAGCTCCCGGCTATTTATAAATAGAAAGACAAACAATAATAAGTTAAACAAAACAGAATAAAATCCGAAAGATAATCCAAGTGTTGCACTGACACCTAAATTCATTGTCGCAAAAGGATCTGTTCCTAATTCGGCGATTCGTAACACACCAATCGCCATTCCTAATAATAGATTCCCAAATAACATCCCCATGATACGTTTTTGACTGAGTGACATCGTTTTGCCTCATTTCTTTTTTATGTCGTTAGTTATCTTACCACTATACCATATTTTAACTCATTGATACTAGCTATACTGACAGATCTATACCTTTTTAAAAAAAAAATAAACACGCGCAGCAACTATGCTACACGTGTCATCTACTAAGCTAAAACAGCTTGAATATCCTTCTCAAAATCCATCGGTTCGTCTGTTGGTTCAAAACGCTTTAGTATCTCACCATCACGACCTACAAGGAATTTAGTAAAGTTCCATTTAATATCGTTCCCAACAACCCACTCTGGATACTTATCTTCAATAATTTTTTTAATGAGTTTCCCATTCATCGTTGTCTCATCAAACCCAAGGAAGGGTTGGGTTTGTTTTAAGAATTGAAACAATGGATGAGCCTTCGCGCCATTGACATCAATCTTACTGAAAATAGGGAATTCTACCCGTAGTTCATTTGACAAAATTCAGCCGCTTCTTCATTTGTGCCTGGTTCTTGTGCGTTAAATTGGTTACATGGAAAACCTAAAATAGTCAGGCCTTGATCTTTATATTTACTATATAGCTTCTGCAGATCTTCAAACTGCGGGGTAAACCCACACTTACTGGCAGTATTTACCACCAGTAATACGTCACCCTTATATCGTTCTAAAGATACAAGATCACCTTCAATTGTTAGTGCTTCATAATCATATATTGTTGTCATCATATTCTCTCCTCTGTAATAAATAGTATCATTGTCATTATACATTAGTTATACAAAGGGAGAGGCATGATATGCTCAAAGTAGATAATTAATCACGCACAGTGAGTTGACATTTCCCGTGCTGTTTCGATTCATACATTGCTTCATCGGTTCGTTTAATAGCTGCTTGATAGTCACGATCTTTTGGCGAAAAAGCTGACAATCCAATCGATAGTGATATCGTGATCTGATTGGATTCTAATGCAAAGGGATGCGTGTCAAAATAATACAGGATGTGATCTAATCGCATAACCGTCTCTTCTTTTGTTAACTGATCGAGCACGATAACAAACTCATCCCCACCCCAGCGAATCAAGTGACCGTCTTCTCCTACAATCTCTTGAACAATAGCTGTCACGTGTTTTAATACGTTATCTCCTGCTTCATGGCCGTATTGGTCATTGATTTGTTTGAAATCATCGATATCAAACATCGCTAAGTATGCTTGTTTTTTCTTCAGATGATACATCTCAAATTGATGCGCAAGAATGCGCTCGCCATAACGTCGACTCTCAGCCCCTGTCAGTGGATCTGTACTTGCTTCTTCTCTTAATCTTTTCGTTGACTTACGTAAGTTTCTTTCCATAACGAAATAGACTAAAAAGAAACCTACCACAAGCACCAGTATTAAATACAGTAAAATATTCAGCACAGTTTGCGTTAATAATTTTTCGCTTTCTTCACGCACTTCACTCACATAACCGTCTAAATCATCTAAATGAACCCCCATGGCTACAATCCAATCGTAAGGCTCATAGAGTTTGGCATAAGTTACTTTCTTCGAGGATTTGTCTGAATGTAATTTATTAAAATAGTACGTAAAAAATAATTCTCCGTCATTATTTATCCCATTCAGTTCTGTTAAATAAGGTGTGTTGCCGACTGTATCTGTCGTATCTGTTGAGAGGAATTCATCTTCTGATTCAATCAAGTTCGGATGAATACGACGTATCGCATAATCCTCTCCACCTTCATAGTTAATGACTTCGTTCACCCAAATATACGCATCATTTTCAAATCTTTGATGATATATAATATCTCTAATATCTGACTGAACGATTGCGTCAATATACTGATGATTCACACCAAAAACACCGGTTAATGACCCCTTTTCAAGCGTCACTTCTGTTGCTAGGCTGATTCAATCTCTTCTTTAGACATTACTTGCCCACCACTTTCGGTTGAAAAAACGAGTGTGTCTGTCTTATGGTCAAATAAGTAGGCGGTCCATAAATGATCTTCACTTACCTGAAACTCCTGTTGATAAAGTTCAACAAAGTCGGTTTCTGACATATTTTCAGCTAAAGTCGATAGTCGTTCTAATCGTTTATTTGTATTCAATTGATAAACGGTTTGTTTCGATGCGCGTAAGCGCTCAATTTGACTAATCATGTTATTGACAGTATCTTTTAAAAAATCTTTTTTAAGTTCAAGTGCGACGTCTTCAATTTGACTGACATATACTTTTTCTGTTTCATTGTGCGATACGATTTGGAATATCAATACAATGGCACTAATAATGATCGCAATCATTAATGTTAAAAATCGATAATTGTTTTTCATGCGCCATCCCCCTATATAATCTATACGTCTTATGGCTTTTCTATCTATATTAGATTCTATGTTTACTTCATGTAAACGCTACACGGATTAGTTATATTTAACCGTTAATGAATGATGACTTACGAACTAGTAAGCGCTTTTCAATTATAGCACATCCGCATGTATTAGACACTGCCGATGACCTCCCATCACTCAAATTTAATTGACACTCTTCCATCTCTACCAAAATGCAGTCGCTCACTATATTTTTTCAGAAAATTATGTTAAATGAATAATAGATATGTTAAAATTATCTATATAGATAAAAAGAAGAGCAGATAAAAAAACATAGAAAGGCGGAAAAATATGCGACACACCATTCCACCTAAAGACCATGATAAACATAAAGACACTTTTGATCGGACGTTTTTCGGTAATCCTACTGTTATGTTTTTTGTTATTTTAGTTATTATTCTAGGTAGCCTTCTTTATAACTGGTTGTTTTGATTAATAGGTACAATATAAATACCTTTAAAATAAAAATGAGAAGTCCACTTTATAAGTGCGGACTTCTCATTTTTATAGCAACTCTTTGTTTAAAAATTATAACTGCGCACCATTTGATTTGATGACGTTCTTATACCAATCAAATGATTTTTTCTTCTTCCGTTCTAACGTACCAGACCCGTCATCATGCTTATCCACATAGATGAAGCCGTAACGTTTAGAATATTCCCCTGTTGACGCACTGACAAGGTCAATACAACCCCAAGACGTGTAACCGATTAAGTCAACACCGTCTTTCACTGCTTCACCCATTTGTTTAATATGTTCACGTAAATAGTCAATCCGGTAATCATCATTAATAGAGCCATCAGCTTCGACTTCATCATACGCACCTAAACCATTCTCTACGACCATCAGTGGTTTACGGTAACGACCATACAGTTCATTTAAGCTGATACGTAAGCCAACCGGATCAATTTCCCAGCCCCAGTCACTTGCTTTTAGGAATGGATTCTTCACCCCGCCAATAAGATTCCCTTGACCAAGTTCTTCTGGTGTCTTTTCTTTTTTATCAGTCCGTGACATATAGTAACTGAATGAAATAAAGTCAACGGTCCCGTTTTTAATGGTATCGAGATCGCCTTCTTCCATTTCAACCTTAATATCATTTTCTTCAAAGTAGCGATCGATAAAGTACGGGTATTCTCCGCGCACTTGCACATCACCACAGAAGAAGTTAAAGAGATCCGTTTCACGTCTCGTATGCATGACGTTGTCAGGATTTGAGTCATAGCTATAGACAGGCGCATAAATTAACATACAACCAATTTGTGAGCAGGAATAATTTCATGCCCTTTTTGTACCGCACGTGCACTCGCGACAAACTGGTGATGCAAGCCTTGGAAGCTCTCCTGCAATCTTGCTTCTTCACTTGACGGTGAGAAACCTAGACCAAAGAGCGGCATATGGGTCGCCCCGTTAATCTCATTAAAGGTCAGCCAGTATGTCACTTTATCTTTATAGCGCGTAAAGATTGTCTCGACATAACGATCAAAGAAGTCAATTAACTGGCGGTTCTTCCAACCGCCGTATGCTTTAATTAAGTGCAGGGGCGTTTCATAATGGGCGATCGTCACGAGTGGCTCAATATCATATTTTGCTAACTCATCAAAGACGCGGTCATAAAAGGCAAGCCCTTCTTCGCTTGGCTCTAACTCATCACCATTCGGAAAAATCCGACTCCACGCAATACTCATGCGGAACACTTTAAAGCCCATCTCAGCAAATAACGCAATATCTTCTTTATAACGGTGATAAAAATCAATACCTTCATGGTTTGGATAAGAATAGTTTGCTTCATCAATTTCAAAATCAAATCCAGGACTTGCGAGTAATTTTAAACGCGCTTTCCCACCTGGTAACACATCAGCTAAGTTTAAGCCCTTGCCACCTTCGTTAAAACCACCTTCAAATTGATTGGCGGCAGTTGCCCCGCCCCATAAAAAATCTTCTTTAAATGGATAACTCATAATTATTGTCCTCCTTTTTATTGCTTACACATACTTTTAATCCCTCTGTTTTCACGTTTTTTCACTTGCTCTTTGACCTGAAGTTTTTCCCTATAAATAAAACGTGACTTACTTTAGCCTTTACTAATAAGTTCTAAAATTAAATCATCTGTCGATACTGTTGCTGGTACGGTTACTTCGACGTGGTAGTTTGATGCATTTGTTACGACCACTGGTGTTGTCAGCGGGTAACCAGCTGCTTTAATTTTTTCAATATCAAACGAAAGGAGTTTTTGACCACGTTCAATGCGATCGCCTTGCTTAATGTGTGCGGTAAAATGCTCACCTTCTAACCTAACCGTATCCATTCCAACGTGAATTAAAATTTCTGCGCCTTCATCTGATGTGATCCCAATCGCATGATGCGTTGGGAAAAGCGATGTGACACTACCTGAAACAGGTGCAACAACTAATCCTTCAGTCGGTTCAATCGCAATACCTAAACCGAGTGCGCCTGAATTAAACGCTTGGTCATCAATATCTTCTAATTTTACAAACTGACCTTTGATTGGACTTGTTACAACGGTTGTTTCAACCAAACCTGCTTCAGGCGTCGTTACTTTTTTCCTGTGTTAACACCTGTCACAGGTGATTCAGCTTCTTTTTTATTAATATCACCGAATACCCATGTTAGGGCGAAAGCCAAAATAAAACCTAACACAGCAGCAATCACAGCGGCATAGAATCCCATATCAAAACCTTCTGGTGAAATAAAGCTTGGGAACTGGAAGGCACCAAGTCCACCCATGACATAACCTGTTGTTCTAAAGAAACCTAAGATGGCTCCACCAATCGCGGATGCAATCAACGTAATAATAAATGGTCTCTTTAAAGGTAAGGCAATACCGTACATACCAGGTTCTGTTACACCAAAGATCGACGAAATAAACGCTGGTGCACTTAATGTTTTAATCTTCTTATCTCTAGATTTTAACCACACAGCTAATATCGCACCCGCAAGTGCCCAAGAGTGTGAAAAAACTAGCGCTAAAATCGCATCATACCCTTGTGTTGCGAAGTTATTAATCGCAATTGGCACAAGTCCCCAGTGGAGACCAAACATAACAAACACTAACCAGAAACCACCTAAGATGGCTCCGGCAATCACTGGACTTAAATCATACGCCCAAACCGTAAATTGACCGAGTAACTGACTTGCCCATGTGGCAATTGGACCAATGACAATAAAGGTGATGGGTACAATAATGAGTAAAGTTAACATCGGCACTAAGAACATTTTAACAACAGATGGTACAACTTTTGCGAAGAATTTTTCAAGTTTAGCCGCAAAGAACGTTGAAATAATAATCGGAATAACCGACATAGAATACGTCATTAAAATAACCGGAATACCTAAAAATTCAATATAGACGGGTGACTCAAACATCGTGCCACTAAACAACGTATAAAGTGGCTCTGTCGCACCTGGAATACCTTCAAGTGCTGGATAGACAAGCGCCATCGCAATGGTCATACCAAGAAACGGTGTGCCACCAAATTTCTTCATGGCTGTATATCCAAGTAAAATTGGTAAGAAGTAGAAGAGTCCGTCACCTGTTGCATTTAAAATTTGATAAGTCCCACTTGTGTCTGTTAAAAATTCTAGTGCTACAAACAGGGCATTGAGACCTTTGATCATACCAGATGCCGCTAACACGCCAAGAATTGGTGTGAAGATCCCAGCAATTAAATCAATAAACCGATCAAATAAACTACCACTCGGCTCATCGGTTGCCTCGTCATCCGTTGCACTTCCATCTTTAAATCCACCGACACTAACAACCGCTTTGTATACGTCAGACACGTGATTACCAATAACGACTTGATACTGGCCCCCGCTCTGCATGACGGTCACAACGCCGTCCATATTTTTTAGCGCCTCTGTATCCGCTTTCTTCTCATCTTTTAATTTAAAACGTAACCGCGTAATACAGTGGACCACACTTTTTACATTGCTTTTACCGCCGACACGTTCAATAATGTCTTTTGCTAATTGTTCATGTTTCATGTTTAACACCCTTTCGTTTTGGTTGTTTGTATTTGGGTAATAAAAAAACCTGAATCAATCACAGAGACACACACGTGTCGTGTCCGTAAGATTGATCCAGGTTATGCCCAAAAAGGTAACATTCCTAAATGTTTAATATTCAGTTTGTCGTGTTAATTAATTAACAACTTCAATTTATCATGAGGAAAAACATCTGTCAACAAATATTTAAAGCGTTTTCATAATTTATTTACTTTTAATCATTAAGAACTATTTAAATTGAATATATTTACAATTAAATGATGATTACTGTTGCTTTTGTTGATTTTCTTTATATTCACGGTACGTTACTCGGTGAATATGAACGGTTAAATAGACACGTTCATCTTGTGAGAGTGGCCAATCAACATTCTTTTCTAAATACAGATTAATCCGCTCAGTACATTGATACGCTTGACTATATTTTCGCATCACTTGTTCATGCATAAAGTCATCCACGGTGTCTTCTGGTACTTCTTTGCGAATAAAGCGCACGGCGAAATAACGTAAATGTGTGACAAAGCGCTCATAGTTGATCGTTGTTTCATCGAGTTCCATTTGGTAAAAGTACTTGACGATATTTAAAATATTATCAACCATCTCGGTTACTTGAACCGCCGCCTGCATGTTTTCACCCGTCAACTGACTGTTGACTAAGTGCAGGGCAATCGAGCCTGCCTCATCTTCATTAAGACGAATACCGGTTCTATTTTCGATAATATCTAAACAACGTTTAGCGATTTGATATTCACGCTTATAATACTTTCTCACTTCATACAACAAATTGTTCTTTAACTCAATGCCTTGTTTGAACCGCGCAATCGCAAAACTCAAGTGATCAGTTAAGGCGACATATAAATATTCATTCAGTTCATACGGCACGTGCTTTTGTGCATAAATGAGAATTTCTGATGCTAAATCTAAATACTCTTCTGATGTGTACTTTAACAGTTGGTCAAGTTTTCCTGATGTCTCTTTATCTTTTAAGATAAATTGTTTTTCAATAGCTGATGGATCAATCGTCTGACCAGGTTTCTTTTGAAACGCAAGACCTCTCCCCATCACAACCATTTCCTGACCATTCTCATTCAAAGTGGTGACGACATTGTTGTTCAATACTTTCAAAATCTCCACTTTCTCACCCCTGTTGGATTTTTTCTACATCCCTATCGCTCATGTCACAGTCTGTCATTTTAAAACTTAAGGTCAATTATTTTCTATCATAGTTTATTCATTCTGACAAGTAAATATTAATTTTATCCTAACACAGAATCATAAAGTGAAGACAATTTTTCATCACCATTTCATTATCAACAGCAATAAAATCTGTTATACAACAAAAAGCCCAACCAATAAGATTGAGCTTTTAATTCTTATATTCCGCACATCAAATCGTTAATTCTAAATGATTCCCTTCTGGATCTAAAACGACACTTTCATAATAACCATCCCCGGTCGTTCTTGGACCGTCCATATGGCAGTAACCTTTCCGACATAGTTCATCGGTTAATTGATCAACTTTTTCTTTTGAACCTAAACTAATCGCTATATGCGCCCAACCTAACACCTGTTCATCATCTTTTTCGGTCACATCTGTCCGCGACATTAGTTCCAAGCGTGCTCCGGATTCAAACGTTAGAAAATATGACTGGAAACCTTTCTCTTTATTCGTATAGCGATTACCCGCCGTTGCACCAAAATGTTTTGTGTAGAAAAACACCATTTTTTCTAGGTCTTTGACCCATAAAGCAACATGATCAATTCTCATTTTCCTCACTCCTATCTAAAGATGTTATCACTCAACTAATGTAGTATATACAATTGTTTCATCATTAGACTATCTGTATACTGTACATTACCCGAAAAATGCAGTAGATAAAAGCGATATTAGATTATGACAAATAATTATAGTGTAAAAGAAGCTTTCTTGTTTCTACTCCGTTCTGTCACCTTGTAGAATGATTTGTGTGTGCTATAACAAGTCAAACGGTTTGCCGTTCAATCAGAGTAATATCAAATGGCCTATTCTCTCGATGTGGTGATAACACTTGGTCTAACAAAGCTTCTCCCATCGCTTTTAGCGGGATATGGATGGTTGTTAACTTTAATGCTTTTGCGATAGGCTCATCATTCAGTCCGATAACTGCACACTCCTCTGGTATAGTTAGACCAAATGCTTTAGCATGAATTAAAAATCCCGCTGCGACTTGATCACTTGTGATAAGTAATGCAGTTGGTGAGGGCTCTAGCTTCATCAGCTTTGTTAACACATCGATACTATCTTCCAAATACAAGGCACCATCAAACAATAGTCTTTGTTAAAGGGGAGATCATGGCGGGCTAAAAATGCACGATAAGTTTCTTCTCGTACTTTTGAATGCGTGCCGTTTCGGCGGTAGATTGTATAGCCAATGTTACGATGACCTTTTTGATATAAATATTCTAAAGCTTGGTTAAAAACATCTTGGTGGTCCACAAAGACAGACGAAAACTGATCGGACTTTCGTTGTTCTAACAAGACAATCGGACCGTACTGAACGTAATCTTCTAACACATGAAGCGGCGTCACTCTCGAACAAACAATCACCCCGTCCAATTGTTTTTGCCGCAACATGAGTAGCGCTTCTTGTTCTTTTTCTGCATCATAGTTTGTCGGAAATAGCATGAGTGTTTGTCCTTTTGCTTGTGCCTTTTCACTTATCCCAATCAGCACTTGAGCAAAATACGGGTGATCAAGAAAAGGTAAAATAACACCAATGACGTTCGTCTTCCCCTTACTCAAATGAACCGCATTCATATTTTGTAAGTACCCTGTTTCATCAATAGCCCGCTCAACCTTTATTCGCTTCGCTTCACTGACATAGGGGTGATGGTTTAATACCCGTGAGACCGTTGTAACTGATACACCTGCTCGTTTAGCTAAATCTTTTATATTCGTCATTATGCATAGTTCACCCCTTTCATTGTCTTTGATTTCCCTCTCAATATCACTTTTATTGTTATGACGTTTCTGATATCCGTAAATAATTACTAATAATCCCTTGATATGAAACGGGTTTCATCAGCTATACTAAGATATAGAAAGCATGCGTCGGCGTTAGAGAGACTTCTCGCGTAACGAGGATGCTTTTTTATTAATTAATTATTGCTTAAATACATCTAATCCTGGTAGAGCATCACCTTTAAAATCAAATAAACCCTGATTAGCCAGTGATTGCCTTCTTCCGCATTTTCATTAATATAGGCCATGCCGGCTTTTGTTGCCCATGTCGCCCCTTTAACAGGTAACCAACTAGGCTCCCAGTAAACGAAGCCTAAACCTTTATAACCCTCACCTTTCACCTCATCAATCGTGGCAATTAAGTCTGTTAAAAAAGCCGTTTGACCTTCGGTACTGGCGGGATATCCAGCGATTTTTGCCAGTGTATCTGAAAAAATATTCACTTCTCCATTAGGTGACTGATCAGTAAAACCAAAGGACGTTTCAACGATCATGAGATCCTTTTCAAACAGCTTACCCGCTAGTGTCATTGTTTTTGTTAGATCCGCTAATGTCCCATGCCAAAACGGGTAATACGATAGGCCAATAATATCAAAATCAACCCCACGGGCGATGATTTCTTTAAACCAGCGTTCATATAAATAACTAGCCCCACCAAAATCCAAGTGAAGGAGTACCTTCATATTTGGATATTCACGCACCGCTTTAACGCCTGCTTTCAACAATATACTTAAACGATCAAATGCTTGCTGCCCCTTTTGTAACGCACCGGTTTGTTCATCTTCAAACTGGTTAGCTTCTGGTGAAAAAATTGGCGTCTTTCCATCAGCCACAACATCCCGTTCGTCACTTCATTGCCCACTTGAACATACTCTGGCAAAACGTTTTCTTCTTCTAATTGACGAAGAACATGTTTTGTATAACTATAGACTTGCTTTTGTAAGTCATCAAAGCTTAATTTTTCCCAAGCCTTCGGTTTCATTTGTTTTCCAGGGTCTGCCCAAAAGTCTGAATAATGAAGATCTAACATAAAGGCGAGACGCTCTGCTTTTAAACGCTTTGCTAAGGCAATCGTTGTCTGTAAATCATTCGTGCCCCCGCCATACGGTTGACCAGTCTCATTGTAAGGATCCACCCATAATCTTAAGCGAATCAAATTAACACCAGAGGACTTCAGAATAGTAAATATATCCGTTGCTTGACCCTTTTTGCAAAATTCCCACCTCCATTTTCAACTGCTGCTAACATTGACACATCTACTCCACGAATATCTAAGCTCACACCAAAAACCTCATAACTATTTTTCATGTAATATATCTATCGTCTGATGATCAAAAAAAGGACCTTCTAACTCACTAAACATATACCACTTCAGTGATGTATCACCCGTTTGATCCCATAATGGATAACCTGGTAAGGCTTTGATTGCTTCGTGATCATCTTTTAAAGTTCCACTAAAAAAGCTCGTATTAAACTTAGTGAAAACCGTCGCCATTTGTCTTGTCTCATCCAGTGGTAAATCATACAATAAGACACGGCTCATTGCTTTATCATAACTAATAGATTCAAACGTAGCCTGGCTATACATATGAAAATTAACTGTTTCATCCGTATCTTGATGATCCTCATTTGCTAATGAAAATTCACCCGGCACCTCTAACGAGACCGCTTCGTACCGTAATGTTTGATCTTCATCAATCGTTACTAAACCATACAAATGCGGATAAACACTTAAGGCACCGGTGGCAATATCATACAAATCATCTTCCACCGCTGTATGTTGTACATGGATATGCCCACTAAAATGTGTTTTTACCCCAAACGTTTGAAATAGTTCTTTTATGCGGTGGTTATGTTCAATCGTAAAGTTGCGATTCATGTGAGGGTGATGTTCAAGTAAATTATGATGCGAGGCAACAATCGGCTGGACACCTTGTATGCTTGCTTCTTCTAGTACATTTTCTAACCACAGCTCTGTTTCTTGTCTTACCCTACCTGACGGTTGTGACGGGGTTTGTTTACTGTTATCTTCGTATTTTACGGTATCAAGCATCACAAGCCATAGATCGTCACGTAATGCTGCGACATAACTAAGTGAGGACTCATCTTTTGAAACAACCTGCGTGATATCTTGTTGATAAATTTGGTCAAAATCGTCAGGCGATGTTTTTTCTACCCGGAACACCTTATCTTTTGTAAAGCGTGAAGCATGATAATTATTAATGTCATGGTTACCTGGAATAACAAGCACCGCGATACCTTTCTCTCTTAATACTTCAAGTTTATTTGATAAATGTTCATGACTTAACTTTTCACCGTTAAGCGTTAAATCACCGCTGATTACGACGGCATCAGGTTTTACTTTAAGAACTTCTCTAACAAAGCTATCGACAATGAGCTCTAAATCATATAACATTTTCCCATCACCAGCTTGAAATAAATCATCATACACGGGTCCTTGTTCAATTAACGCATCCGTTAAATAATGCAAATCCGTTGCCAGCATGATAGCAATCTCTTCATCTGATTCGACAACCGATGTGACATGCTTATTAATATCAACAGCCACCATTGGTTCTCTGATCAATGACTGGAAACCTAACACGACTAAGCTTAAGCTAGTAAGTATCAAAAATATAATTAATGGACGTTTCATTATCGTTAACCTCTTTTACTTATCTGTCATGATTACTATAAGCGTACCGAATGCATCACCATTTGACAACTTAAACGTATCCGTCACATTTAAAGAAATTACCAATAGCCTTTATCACGATTTAAACATAAAAGAAGAGCAAATAGCTAAGCTATCGGCTCTTCTTTTATTATTGATATAAGACCGTCGTTTCATTACTTTTATGCTTTTTGTTTTTTTACTTTTTAGTTCTCTCTTATCTCTTTCACTTTTGATGTAGGAAAATGATTTCTTTTGCTAGGTCCGTAAATGTCATACTAGTCATAAGATGATCTTGTGCGTGTACCATAAGTAATGACACCTCTGTTTTCTGCCCTTGCGCTTCTTTTGTCAGTAAGGCGGTTTGGCTATGGTGGGCCTCTACAAACGCTCTTTCTGCTTGCTTAATTGAATCATCTGCCTTTTCAAAATCACCCTCACGTGCCGCTTTAATCGCTTCCATCGCATGACTCTTTGCATCCCCACTATGTGTAATGATCCCCATAATGACTGCCATAATTTTTTTGTTATCCATATTTTACACCCTTACTTCATTAATTTTTCTGCTAACAATAACACATTTTCCCCGTGCATCATACCGTAGTCTGACATCGGAATAACATCAACCGGTATATCTAAACCTGCGACTTTTTTCTTAAAGTCATCTAACATAAAACGCACTTGTGGTCCCAGTAAAATCACATCAACCGCAGACTCTTTAATATAACTATCGGCTTCTGAAGAAGATAGCGCAAAGATATTATGATGACGTGCCGTTTCTTTAGAAAAAGTTTGCATTTTTCCGACCAACAAGCTTGTACTCATTCCTGCTGCACACACTAACATGATCTGTTTATTTTCCACATTTAACACCCCTTATCTATTGATTGATCTTGCTACACGAGAGACCGTATGACGCATACCTCTAATGGCTTTACTCATAGCAAAGATATTTTCAACGGGCGCGAGACCGCCATAACCCGCATCACCGATATGTTGAATATCAACCCCACAAATTTTATTCTGAATCGCTATCTGTTTAATCGTATCTTCATCAGAACTTTCCTGACTGGTGCCTATTGCCGTCATCACTAAACCATCATGCGCATGAACATGTTGAACAATTTCTGTTAATGTTGCCGCATCAAAACCGGGTACCGTCCCAACGGCTGGGACTAAAATAATGTCTGCACCTTTATCGATAAAGCTTTTAACTTGTGCTGTTGAAACAACCGGCTCATTCACACCAGCACCATGCATTTTTCCAGCAATAATTAATCCTGAAAAATGTTCTTTGGCTAATTCAATCGCTTTTTCAATTTCTTTGTTACTGACACCTGTTCCCGGATTCCCTGTTAGACAGACAAAATCCATCCCTAATGTTTCAATTTGTTCAAAAGATGCTTTTGAAGCCTGTCGACCTTTAGAAATCACTAGCGTGTCTTCGTTCATTTCTGCCTCTGTATCAACGGGCTCTAAGTTCACACCGATTGGTGCTCCTGTTAAGTGATGAAGCTTTTCAACAAAGTCACATGCACTATGCTCTAAACCAAAAATAACAGGTTCAAATACATCGACACCATTTAATAATATAAGATCTGCCCCGAAAGCACGCGCCATTTCTGCATTTGTTATATCACCAATGAACGATTCCCTTGGGGCGACATTTTCTGAACAAATAACCCGACCCTCACTTGCTTTTATACTTAACTTTAGTTCTTCTTTCGATAATGCTAAAATGTCAGAAGCATTTGCACTTATGAGACGCTTAACCATGTTGTTCTCTCCTTAAAATATACTTTTAGTTACTAGATAATTCATCCGCTTTAAACCTTTTTTCAACCGCTAACACAAACGGTAAATATAGTAAAATATCGATAACAATTAACACCAATTGTAAGATGGATGCACTCACACTACCCGTTGCTAAAACACCACTGATAATTGGCGGCATCGTCCATGATGGTGCGGTATACGTAAGTGGTACCAACCCTGATAACATCGTTATATAAGCGATCACTAAGTTAAAGATAGGCGCTAAAATAAACGGCACAATCAATAGCACATTGAGGACAACCGGTACACCAAACATTGTTGGCTCATTAATATTAAACAAGCCCGGGACAACTGTTAACGGGGTTAAGACACGAGATTGACGGCTGGCATTCTTTTTCTTTGCTAAATAGGCTAAAGCTAAAACTAAACCAATCGTTGCTCCTCCACCACCAATGTAAACAAAATTGTCCATGAAAACCGTTGTGAAAATATGTTGGAGTTCTTCTCCCGCTTGGTATGCCGCACGGTTTTGATCAAGGTTGGACAACCAAAGGGGTTGCATAACCGAGTTCACAATATTTCCACCGTGAATACCTACAAACCAAAACAAACTATTTAAACCGACTAAAATGGAGACGCCAAATACATTATTACCGAGTAGACCTAACGGTTTACCTAACACGACTTGGGCTAGCTCGTGTATATGTGGCCAGTTAAAGGTATCAATTAGACCGTAGACAAATAACCAAAAAACTATAATGACGGCGCCTGGAATAATGGCACTAAAGCTTTTTGCGACAGCTGGTGGCACACTGTCCGGTAATTTAATTCGTATGTTTTTATTTATAAACCATTGATAGACATAACCATTGGTAAGACCTAAAATAATAGCAACAAACAACCCACGCGCAGCCATAAACGTCGTTGGCATCCCTGCGCCCATATCTGATGTAACAAAGGGGGTAACCGTTATAAAGGCTGCCAGTGAGATAATACCTGAGGCGACACCATCAACTTTATACTGTTTAGTAAGACTATAAGCAATACCAAAACTAGCAATTAAACCAATCAACCCAAAACTACTGTCTACACCTTTCCATAAGTAACCAGACACGCCGATCGTACCTAAGAAATCTTCCCAACCGGGAACAGGAAAACTGGCAATGACCATTAATAGCGAACCAATGATGATGAGTGGCATAGCCATGGTAATCCCATCGCGGATCGCAATTAAAAATTTGTTGTTTCCTAACTTACCCGCAAACGGCATTAATTTTTCTTGTAACACCTGATTAATATTTTTCATCAAAATCCTCCTCTTCTTGTCATTTATTTATTTTTTATAATCAAATAAATGACTTTATTAATATTAAAGATATAATTAATTACTTTTTATAATTAATTACCTTGTTATTATAGAACTAGACTGAAACCGTTGTCAATAGTTTTTGGTCAATTAATTATTATTTATAATTAATTTATGCTATAATCTAGAAATAGCACGATTAAAGGGGCGGACACGATGTCTTTAACAAAAAAACAACAACTCATACGCGCAACGATATTAGAAAAGATTTATGCTGAGCGACCGATATCTCGAATAGATATCGCTAAAGATACTGGCATCACTCCAGCAACAGTCAGTACAATAACAGCTGATCTATTAGAAGAAGAAAGCATTGTAGAAACAGGACAAATGAATAATCAACCAACAGCTGGAAGAAAAAAGATTCTATTAGATATTCCTAAAGAACGTTTTTATTTTGTTGGATCAGAAATATCAGAATCTCGATTTAGTTTTGTGCTAACGGATAATACAGGTGACGTTATAACAAGAGAAAAACACTATCCTTCTGATCAGTTATCTATGCACTCCGTGACTGATTACATTCAGACATTAAAGGCGTTCTTATCTCCATTTAATCAACAAGTCAGAGCCATAGGTGTTAGTTTACCTGGACATTATAATCAACAAAAGCCGGATGAGATCCTCACGAATAATAAGCGCTGGGAACACTTTAATTTAAAGACGTTACAGGCGGCTTTTTCACAACCGATGTATTTTGATAATAATGTAAACGCGATGACTATAGCTAAGAGATTATTTACAACAGACATACAATCAGAAAACTTTATTTATTTCCATGTTGGACATGGCATGCATTATTCTTATATGTTTGAAAATAAGTTATATCGAAAAGATAATTTTTTAATTGGAGAGATGGGACACACGATCGTAAATCCAGAAGGTGAATTATGTGAATGCGGTAAATACGGTTGTCTCCAAACTTACGCGAGTGAAACGTGGTTAATGAGAAAAGCGCGACTCGTTTATGACGCTAACCAAACAACCTTTCTTAGAGAGTTAAGTAATAATAAAGAAGCTTTAACAATGGATGATTTGCTTACGGCGGCTAAGCTCGGTGACCGAACAATGACGACTTTACTGCATCAAGCGATTAAATACTTAGCTGTATCGTTAACAAATTTAAATATGATGATTGATGCAGAAAAAGTATATGTTCATGGGAAATTGTTTAAATATGCACCTTTAATTGACCTACTGCATGAACAATTATCTTTTAAACCTTTACTAAAAGGATTTGAACAACGACAAGACGTTCTGGTAGAACCCTATAACTCTTTTAACGGCGCTGTTGGCGGGGCGGCTATTGCGATAACGTATGATTTAATTGCTTTTCCACATAACTAATCTTCTGAAGAACACTCGAAATAGAGGCGCAAACATAATAGCGTCACATCAAAACTTTCCCTTTGATGTGACGCTATTCATATTGTCTAAGATTTTTTTGATAGACCCAATCTTTTTAATTCCATCTGTTTGCTTTAAATGAACGGGTCACATTTAAAATTCAGCATATGTTTATTGACGCGATTGTCGAAACTCTCCAAATCCAATGAATATGATCCATACATAGGCGAGCGTCTTTGGAATCATCAGCATACCAATGAGCATATGAACGTGCGCCCAAAGGACAACAGGTATGTAAAAACCAAAAGATAAAACGACAGCAAGCGCTATTTTTTTAACGTTTTTATCGTTGTGTCGGACCCCACTTTTATAAAAAAGAACGATGATGATAAGACCCATAATCGCAAAAGGGATATTGCGGTGAATCGCCCATGTGACAGCTGGTTCATGAATAAACCATTGATTTTGCGGAAAGAAGCAAAGAGCAATGCGGATTGTGGCAAGAAGCCACATTGCACTATCCAGTTTTGGAACGTTTGAAATAGCGTAACGTTTTTTCCAAAGCGTATAGAGGATTAAATAAAAAATGGTCATGGTTATTGACGTAACAAACTTGCCAAAACCAAGCGAGACAGCATGATCTTCAAAACCTGTCGTTACTAAGGCAATGATTCTAGGAATCAGATGAAAAGCATCACCTAAACCCAATGTGACAGACATAATGCCAAACCATTTAAAATAGTTGTTGCCATTAGATGTTCTTATCATTGTGAGTCCGATAAGGACGACAGTGGTAAGATACGGGACATGAAAAATTGGTTCCATAATTGCTTGCATAAAAACGCTCCTTTTTGAGGTAAGTGTAGTGATAATCTTAGTATAGAGAAGCCGATTAAAACCTGCTTTAAGCGCATCTTAATTTCATCTTAAATCGGTTAAGGTTCACCATTTAAAATGACTGGCTATGGTATAATGAAAAAAATTGGAGGTCGATGTCATGAATGAAAAAACGTATCGTTCGACCATTCTCATCATAGATGACGAACAAGACATTGCCGATTTGCTTAAAACAGTGCTAACGCGTGAGGGGTTTAGTCATATTCATACTGCTCATACCGCAAAAGATGGACTAGAAAGTTTTAAGAGCATCATGCCTGACTTGGTGCTACTAGATATCATGTTGCCTGATGGCAACGGCTATGATTTGTTTTCAAAACTGCAAGCAATCAAACCCGTATCTATTTTATTTATTTCCGCAAAAGACGAGGAAATGGATCGTCTACTTGGATTTGCTATGGGGGCAGACGATTACATCACCAAACCTTTCAGCGCAAAAGAAGTCGCCTTTCGGGTGAAAGCTCGGTTGAGGGTCACACCTAATGAAAAAAAAGAAGACCCGCATTCAAACATCACCTTTGGCAACATAACCGTCGATTCTAAAGCGCGAATAGTGTATAAGAATGGCGAAATATTAGATTTTACGGCAAAAGAGCTCACGTTACTCCTTTATCTCGTACAGAATCCCAATCGAATTCTAAGCAAAGAAATGATCTGTGATGCCGTATGGGGCGAAGACTTCATTGGATTTGATAACACCATCTCTGTGCATATGAGAAAATTGCGACTCAAAATAGAAGAGGAACCTTCTCGTCCTAAATGGATTCAAACGGTGATAGGGCTTGGCTACAAGTTTGTCTTAAGAGGTGGGGATGCATGAGGGTTAGAATTATGATGCATTATGCCGGTTCTTTTTTTATCGCTTGCTTGTTTATCGTCATCATCAATATTTTTTACATGCGGAGCTATGTCTATAAAGAAGCTGATTTATACCACTTTACCCCATCGACAACGCTGACTCAGATTGATCAAGGTATTTTGCATGAAGAAGGACACACGTTTAGCCTCACTCCCGAACTGGCTGAGCATTTAGATCAAACAACTGTAGGTTTACAATTGCTAAATCCTCAGTTTAAAGAAGTGCTTCGTTATAATGTTCCTACAGACACCGCAACTGTGTACAGTCCTAATACCATTATTGAACTTTATGAGAATGATGCTGTTACAACGTTTGTTGAAACGATTTCAATCGTAGAAACGCCCTACACGGCGCTGCTATTTTACCATCCTGATCAAGTTAAGCGAACACTGTACACCTCAGATACAAAAAAAGTTAGCGCAGCTTACAATATGTATTGGCTGTTAGGGATGAATGTCATGGTCTTGTTGATGATCAGTTATATTTATACGTATAGCATAAGCCGACCTATTCATAGAATCACCAACCGAATTGTCCTGCTTTCAGAAGGCGATTATCAAACCAAAGAGCCAGGACGTGGCATTTATGCCGTTGTTGAGAAGGCAATGAATCAGCTGAGCATACAACTCGCTGCGTCTAGAAAAGCAAGTGAAGAAGCTGATGCCATGCGTGAGGAATGGATTTCAAACCTGTCTCATGATATCAAGACGCCGTTAACATCTATGATGGGGTACGGAGAACTGTTAGGTGAAGCTTGTGATGACATGAGCGAAGAAGAACGGCAACATTATAAAGAAGTGATAGTAAAAAAAGGCACGTATATTGAAACATTGCTTGCAGACTTAAATTTAACGACGCGCTTGAAACACTCTGATCATTTTTTGCAGTGCGAACCCGTTAATCTTATACAGGAGATTAAGCGTGATTTAATTGACGTACTCAACAGTCCGCGTCTTTTAAACCAAGACCATACAGTGGCCTTTACACACACGCATGATGTCGTCTCAGTTAAACTAGATAAGTCACTATTTAAACGCGCGTTGCTCAATTTAGTTTACAATAGTTTTGTACACAATGAAGCGCCTGTTTCGGTGAATGTCCATGTGGACAGTCGTGATGAGCATTGGGTAACCATTCATATTGATGACAATGGCGTAGGGGTAAGTGATCAGGAACTAGACCATATATTCACACGCTATTACAGAGGAACACATACACAGGCCAAAAGTGAGGGCAGTGGACTGGGAATGGCCATTGCAAAAGACATTGTGGAGGCTCATGAAGGGCGTATAAAAGCAGAAAAAAGTCCGCTTGGCGGACTAAAAATAACCATTCATTTAAGGAGGATACCATCCAATGAAACATTATCTTAATGCCGCTATCGTTTATACTATTTTAGGACTCACATCAGGTGTTTTTTATCGTGAGTTTACTAAGTTATCGGGCTATACAGAAAGTACTCGCCTATCTTTAATCCATGGGCATTATATCAGCTTAGGTCTATTTTTCTTCTTGTTTCTATTGATTCTAGAAAAGCAATTCGCTTGGTCACGTTTTCCAAAGACCAAAGGCCTTGTGATTGGTTATCACATAGGACTGAACATTAGTATTATCGGATTTTTGATCCGTGGTGTAACCGAGGTACTGGGCACGACTATGTCAAGTGCACTAAACGCGTCGATTTCTGGCATATCAGGCATCGGGCACATCGTGTTAGCAGTGACGCTCATCATGATCCTATTCCGAGTGAAAAAAGCGCTATAACCTTTAACTTTCGCTAACATGACTAAATCACGTCCCAAGTAACTATCGCTTACTTGGGACTTTTTCTTGTCTTCATGATTAAGTCTTTGAAACTCCGAAAAGTGAATCGTCATAACGTGCTGTGCACTTAGAGGCTTCGGGTCTTCTCTTTACTCACTAGCGGTACTTTCGACATTTTCAAAGCGACAAGTGAGGCAATGATAACTTTTAAGATATCACCTGGTAAATAAACCACGCTTAATACAAGCGCCTCAAATAGTGATATCTCCATCATAAAGGCTTGTACCGGGATACCGAAAAGGTACACGCCCAATACGCCACCAATAAAGTTAGCCATAAAAAACTTGAAAAACGAAGGGCCTTTAAACCGTTCAACGATCAGGCCGATAAAGTAACTACCAAACAGATAGCCAATGAGATAACCCGAAGATGGAACAACAAACACCCCTAATCCACCACGCCCTCCCGCAAGAAGTGGCAGCCCAATAGCGACGAGAAGTAAGAATACAACGAGACTCATACCTGCATATTTACTCCCAAGGTGATACCCTAAAATACTACCAGACAGCATAACTCCAAGTGTTTGCAGTGTCATCGGAACAGGTGAAAAAGCAAGAGGAATCGGCGGAAGTAAACCGAGCACGCCCATCACAGCAACAAAGATCGATATGTACATCAATTTTTTTAAATTCATTGTTAACCTCCGTTATTAATTAGTTAACGATAGTATAGCGGACATCCATTGATTTGTAAACCTAAAAAATAACACCAGCTCCTTATACGTAAGAATAACTGGTGTTAATATATGTTTGTTACCATTATTTAAATTGTAAAAGTAAAGATTCAATGGCTTGTCTTTTGTTTTCAAAGCCGATAAAAGTCTTTTCGACTTTTTGCTTACCCAAAAGATTCCGCTTTAAGAAGATAAACGCTGGGACAATCTTTGAGCCGGTCAGGCTAACCAATTCAGCTTCAACCGTTGGATTGTCTTCAACATTTTTATGCTCATAAACGATGCGTTGATCATTGAGATAAGCTTTCGCTTGTTGACAGTCCCCGCACAGAGGACGGGTGTAGAGAACGAGTTTATCTGCTTTACTCATCGTTACACCGCCTTTGTGCGGGTTGGTTTAAACCGTTTCAGTCTTAACGCATTGACTAAAACAGAGACTGAACTAAAACTCATCGCGGCCCCTGCGAGCATCGGGTTAAGCAAAGGGCCACCAAAGATGTGAAGGAGTCCCATCGCTATCGGAATACCAATCACGTTATAGGCAAAAGCCCAGAAAAGATTTTGTTTAATATTTCTAATCGTCGCATGACTCAGTTCAAGTGCCGTCGGCACGTCCATTAAGTCACTACGCATCAAGACAATATCCGCTGACTCCATCGCGACATCCGTACCAGAACCAATCGCAAGACCAATATCAGACTGGGCAAGTGCCGGCGCATCATTAATGCCATCACCAACCATCCCGACCTTCTTGCCTTCGGCTTGCAGTTTTTTTACTTCATTAGCTTTGTCCTCAGGTAAGACTTCACTTAGCACCCGGTCAATGCCAACACTTTTAGCAATTGCTTCGGCGGTGCGTAAATTATCCCCGGTGATCATCACGACTTCAATACCCATCTGGTGGAGTTTTTCAATCGCTTGTTTACTATGTTGCTTCACCGTATCTGCCACCGCAATAATACCGGCCATTTCACCATCAATCGCAATATACATCGGTGTCTTACCTTCACCTGCTAGGCGATCGGAAGCTTCTTCGACAGCTGTTAATGATATGCCGCGCTCTGTCATGAGCTTTTTGTTCCCTGCTAGTAATGTACGCTGATTAATCGAGACGTCAATACCACGACCTGGTATCGCTTCAAATTGATCCACTGTTAAAAACGTCAGCTGTCTATCTTCTGCGGCACGCACAATAGCTTCACCAAGTGGGTGTTCTGAGCCCTTCTCACTTGACGCTGTTAGTTGTAACAGTTCTTCTTCTGCCGTACTATTTACCGTTAAAATATCGGTGACGACAGGCTTACCTTCTGTGATGGTACCTGTTTTATCAAAGACGAGTGTGTCGAGTTTATGCGTTGTTTCAAGTGCGACACCACTCTTAATGAGCACACCATTTTCTGCGCCTTTACCCGTACCTACCATAATCGCCGTTGGTGTTGCGAGGCCTAGCGCACATGGACAAGCGATGACTAAGACAGAAATCGCAATCGTTAAACTAAATAGTCCTGTCTCACCGGCAATAAACCAACTTAGGCCTGAGAGAATACTAATCACAATCACAATTGGCACAAAGTATCCTGAAATAATGTCAGCCAGCTTTGCAATCGGTGCTTTTGACCCTTGCGCATCTTCCACAAGCTTAATGATTTGTGATAAGGCGGTATCTTCACCGACTTTTGTTGCCTCATATTGTATCGTGCCGTTTTTGTTCATACTCGCACCAATCACAGGATCTCCCGCTGTTTTTTCAACCGGAATACTTTCACCTGTTAGCATCGCTTCATCAATCGATGTTTTTCCTTCAGTGACAATCCCGTCAACCGGTAACTTTTCACCTGGTTTAACAATAATCGTATCTCCTACTCGAACGGATTCAATCGGAATTTTCATTTCTTCGCCATCACGTGTCACTCTAGCCGTTTTCGGCTGGAGACCCATCAACTTTTCAATGGCTTCAGATGTCTTTCCTTTGGAACGTGCTTCAAGATATTTACCTAACGTAATGAGCGTTAAAATGACCGCTGCTGATTCATAGTAAAGGTCCATCGCATAGTGACTCTCACCTAATGCGACCGCAACAGTTGCTCCTAAACTATAAAGAAAGGCTGCACTTGTCCCAAGTGCCACTAAAGAATCCATATTGGGATGGCGTTTCACGAGCGTTTTAAACCCAACATGGAAGAATGGCCAGCCGAGTACCATAACAGGTATGGTTAAGATAAGTTGCAGAAATGAAAAGATAACCGGATGCATCATTGGGTCAATAATGGATGGTAACGGTAAACCGACCATATGGCCCATCGATACATATAACAGTGGCACGGTAAAAATAGTTGAATAAAAGAACCGCTGCCACATCCGTGTCATTTCGGCTTGTTTTTTTACTTTTGTATCTTCTCGCTCTAAAGCGCCTGAAGCTACTTTGGCATCATAACCCGCTTCTTGGACTGTCTTGATAATATCTGCTTCTGTCAGTACTTGTTGATTAAATGCGACGTTAAGCTTTTCGGTCGGAAGATTAACCTGTGCTTTTTCGACACCAGCTAGCTGATTCACCGCTTTTTCAACCGTCTGTGAACAGGACGCACACGTCATCCCACTGACAATAAACGTCGTCTCATCACGTGGTAATTTCAGTTCATAACCAGCATCCTTTACTGTATCAGCTAAATCTTCTAGCGTGACTTTAGCTTCATTATAATGAACGGTTAATTTTTCTGTCGCTAAGTTAACCGACGCCTCACTTACACCATCTAATTGACTGATGACTTTTTCTACTGTTTGCGAACAAGATGCACACGTCATGCCTTCCACTGGTAATGTTTTTTCCATCCTTCTCACCCCTATGTTAAGTGTTAAACAGCATCAGGCAATCTATTCATCTTAGGAACAAGAATAGCCTATACCTCTGACTGTTTACAGTTGTAATCTTTTTTCAATACCTTTAGTTTACAACTGTAATCTTAAACTGTCAAGCGATTGCCTTGTTCTTTCTTGTCCTTCTTTCACTTAAATCGCTTTAGATACTGAACATGCTTAATCGCAAGAATGCCTTGCCAGTATCTTTTAGCGATTAAAAAAGCTTCTTGATCCCTTCCCCACTCCCATGTGATAGGCATATCCCTTCTTCTGTGATGCTCTCGCTTAAGTAGTCACAATGGGCTTGAATGAGGCTTTCATATTTCGGATAAAGCTCATCTTTTTGGTCTTCAATCACATCCATTGGTAGGCCTTGATAGGTTTTACCAAAAGTCGATGGATCTTTGCTGAAGGCTGATTCTTTCAAATGCGTTACCTTCTCATGTAGCTGTTGTTCTTTAGGTAACTGTCCTTTTAATAACATAAGCAGCTGTTGGTAATTGTTTAACTCGTGAAAATTCATTGTTTCAATAGTCAATAAGTGCTCAATAGCACCTGTGAGGATTTGGTCAACAATTATGTCACTGCGCTCATCAGCGGACCATAGCTTTAGATAAGCTGCCAATTCAACGGTCGGATTATACCCCCAGTTCGCCTGAACACCGTCTTCATAATGCCAATGCATCGCATGTGGATACTGATTCATATCAGGTACCACTGTTTGATACAGACCTGTTTTTTCATCAAATGTATTGATCAAATATTGAACGACCGCTTCAACAACCGGATCTTCTTTTGGTAAGTTTAATTCGTTGATAATACGACACGCCGACCATGTTTGAATCGCCGAAGAGTACGGCATCGTATAATCAGGCTCTAAGCCATGTCCAAATCCACCATCATCATTTTGATAAGCTTGTAAACAGTCTCTCACCGATTCTCTTTCCCCACCTTCAAAGAGATACTTCCACCGTGCATACTCTAAGGGTCTGGCGTGTCGTTTCATCCACTGGCTTGTTTTTAATACATCCATTCTATCATCTCCTTATTATTTCACCATTCATCACGGTTATTCTTTTCTTACTGTTTAATTTTAGGTGAAAAAAAACCGAACAACGCAACATGCTTCATGTCACACCGTTCTGTTTTAAATCAATGTAAATCACGTCCAAAAGTTTGTGAAACGTGTCGCTAGTTGATACTTATCATTAAAAAGATGCCCCACGATAACGGCTAAGAAAAACGACTCCGCTTGAGGTTCTCCTCCGAAAATAGAAGAGATGACGATAAAGAAAATAAACCCTAAAACAACTGTTATGACCATATCTACTACTGGATTCATATTAAGCCTCCTCTGTTGATGACTTTTTTAGTATAGCATAAAGAAAATAATAAAAAGAACCGCCTAACCATAACAAGCATTAGACGGTTCACACCGGGCAGGGTGTTTATACTCAACATTAGAGATTACTGTAAGTGATAGAGCGTTACTAACTTTTATTTTTTTAAAGCGTCCACTTGACTTAATACGCTTTTGGTCAGTGAATCAGAATCATGTAAGTGACTGACCACTTCAAGTGTCTTTTCATAACCGTCTGCTTCAATCATTGCTTGAAGTTTAACCGCCTCTTCATCTTCCTTGTAATCATACAACAAAGCCGCTGCGATAGCTTTCGCTAAATGTGTTGGCTCTTCATGAACTAACTCATAATAAAGACGAGCCGGACGAACGAGACGATCATGTTGCCCTAATTTACGAAGCGGTCCTCGCGCTACACGCGTCACTTCATCTGATAGATACGGATTTAAGAAACGCCCTAAAATTTTATCAATATATTTCTCATGTTCTGCTTCAGAGAAATCAAATTTAGAAGTAATCACTTGACCTGATTCTTTGAGTGCACCTTTTACTAAAGCTAATACAGCTTCATCTTCTAATGTTTCTTTAATAGTGTGATAACCGAAGTGATAGCCAAAATAAGCGGTGACGGCATGACCGGTATTAACCGTAAATAGTTTGCGTTCAATAAAGGGATCAAGTGATGGGACACGTGTCATCCATTAATGTCAGGCAAGTCTCCCACCATCATCGATTGATCGACAACCCATTCAGAGTACGGTTCTACTGAGACGGTTAAGATATCTTCGTGTGATTGATTAGGCACAATTCTGTCAACGGCTGCATTAGGGAAACCTACATGCGTCAGTAATACATTCGCGGCCTCAGTTGTCACTTTTTTCATCACTTCGTCTTTTAATAATGCACTACCACCAATCATGTTCTCACAAGCAATGACATTTAAAGGAGCATTAGCTGTTTCTAATCGCTTCGTTAAACCTTTTGCGAGAAGATCCGCAATGATTGGTAAAATAGATGCCCCCACTGCTGTTGTAATAATATCGGCTTCTACGATGACTTCTATAACAGCTTCCGGTTCTTTCATACTGTTGATTCCCGAGATATTTGACACAGGAATTTTTTCTTGTGATTCATCAGCTAGTAAGACGTTGTACTGTTGTTTATCGTTAATTGCATCAATCACTTGTTCATTTACATCAACAAAACTGACATGATAACCCGCTTGTGATAGAAGTAAGCCAATAAATCCGCGACCAATGTTACCAGCACCAAAATGGACAGCTTTCATTTAATTCACCTCTCCGAAAATATCAATAATTTCCTGTTTACTCTGCGCATGAATGATTCTTTCAATGTTTTCATCTTCTGAACACACAATCGCGATCTTAGATAAAATTTCTAAGTGTTCATTTCCCTTGGCCGCAATACCAATTAAGATATTTACATCATTACCATCGAACGAGACACTATCTTTTGTGATCACAATAGATAAGCCTGTGTCTTCTACTGATTCTTTCGCATCTTCTGTTCCGTGAGGAATGGCAACTTTGTTGCGATATAAGTTGTTGATACTTTATCGCGTTCAATCATCTTGTCAATATACGCTGCCTCAATATAGCCATTATCTAATAAGACTTTCCCCGCATAACGAATCGCTTCTTCTTTTGTGTTTAAACTTACACCAATTTCAATGTTGGCTGTTGTTAAAATTTCTTTTTCCATGTGAATCACTCCATTTTCTTATTTTTTGTATTTATGATAGTTTGTCATTAATAAAACTGTTTAGTTCTTGCGATAAATAGCGTTTGAGCCCCTGCTCATCTAGTATTTCGAATGCTCGACTACTCGCTTCATCTCGAATAATCAATGTACTTAAGAAGCTCAACACTTCTAAGACATGATCACTGACCTCAATGGGTGAGAGCATCATCACTAGACGCGTGACGGTCATCTCTTCTTGATTCATTGATGTGAGTGTTAACGGGTGTCTCAAGTCATATAGTTGAAACAATGGTTTTTGAATACTCGCTAACCGGGTATGATAAAGGGCAAGTGACGTGCCTGGTATGCCAAGTCCTCCATGCTTTTCCCTTTCCAGTAACGCGTGCGTCAGCGCCGCGTCATCATGAATCAGTTGCTCCATCTTTAGTCGCTGACTAATCCTACTTAGTATCGCTTTTTTATCCGTGACTTCAATCTTTCCAATATAAAACGTACCTAATATGTTCAAGATAATATTTGAATACAGCTGCATTTTCTCTAGACGATCAAGACTAAACGCGTCATCTTTTTTCGGTTCAATATAATTCCGCTTCAACAAATCTTGCCTTAACTGTTTCCCTTTGATTAAGACATTGATTTTTTCAATATCCTCTTCAGTTAAAATCGTCGAAATCAACGTATACTTTTCTACATAATCTTTTAACGGGATGGTTGATAAAATCAAGTCATAGTCTGCTAAATCTCTTGATTCTAATTCAAATAACGACGCTTGATCAATGCGACTAATGCCACTTATTTTATTTGTCAATTGGGATGACACCATTTTCGATGTCCCAAGGCCACTCGAACAAATCACGAGAACACTTAAGTGCTGCGGTGAAGCTCGTTCAATTGTTGCGGCGGCGAAATGTAAAACAAGATAGGCGATCTCTTCGTCCGGGAAATCCGCATCGAAAATCGCAGCACAGCTGTCTTTAATCGCTTCAAATATATCTGGATAATCCCGTTTAATATCATCCTTTAATGGATTTCCGATATACATCCCTTTTTGAATCCGGTACAATGTTGGTTTCAAGTGCGTTAAAAGATCTTTTAATAAACGGTCTTCGCTGACAAATGTCGCATTTATTTTTTCTCCTACCGCTACGATTAGTTGTTTTGTTAAATACAACACATTGACAGCGGACTCTTCAATAATAATGCCTTTATCAGAACGAAGTTTCGCCCCTAATAAATGCATCGTGATATAGCCGATTTCATCTTTTGGTATCTCTAGTTCAAAAGCTTCACTTAAGCTCAAGATGATTTTTTCTGCAACAGCGTATTCTTTAGACCGTTTAAGTTCTTCTAAATAAGCATGATCAAAATAAATTTGTTCACCCTTTTGAAGGCGTTCAATCGCCAGGCTAAGTGAACCACTAAGCCAATATAAGAACTATCCGCGAATTCATAAGGTAAATCACTTTTAATATAATTGATACTTTTTTCAATCGTGATCAGTTTCGATTGATCCACAAGACCTAACAAGCGTTCAGATACCGTATCAATCGTTGACGATTGTGTTTTCATCTTGCTTTTAATATGGGTGAGAAAATCAAGTTCATCAACATATTTAAAGATAAGATAACTCAATGTGGCACGTTTATCTGACTCTTTTCCAATCAATTCAACCCCGTAGCCTCTTTTTCTTACGAGTTCCAGATTATGTTCCGTTAACACGTCTTCGACTTTGTCTAAATCATTACTAACGGTTGCGACGGTTACATTCAATTCGTTCGCCAGAACGATTAATTTTGTCGATCCATTCGTTTCGAGTAACGTCGTTAAAATAATTGCTTGTCGCTCCTCTGGTGTATAATCCGTAAAGGCGACTTGAGTAAGGGCTAAATCCAACTTAGCTTTCGCTTCTTTTGCTCCAGTAATATGAATGCCTACGCCTGATTTTTTATCTAGCGCTAAGTCATAACTCGTCAAAATGTCTTCGACAATTTTTAAATCTCGGTGAATCGTACGTGTACTAACATCTAACGTTTGCGCCATCGATTCAACCGTTAAACCGTCTGGATGTGCTAATAACTCTTCTAGTATTCTTCTTTCTCTGCCTGATATATACACCGTGTACCTCCTCACCTCAAGTCATTGTTTGCTTTTAGTCTTACCTTACTTTTATGATAAGACAGAAATAAAGCGATTACAATGTATTGAAGTTTCAATTTTGTCGCGCGACAAGATGACAAGATTTAATAAGTTTTGTCACAAACGTGATGAAGACTTACCTTTATAAACATATTTTGTGACAAAGTTTAAATGTTTCTACCGACCGCCTACATATATACGCTACTTCCTTATTCCCCTCAAACGTCAAAAGAAACCTTACCTTCTGGCGCTATCAGTATCTTGATACTTTAGCTTTATCACCAGAAGGTAAGGTTGAACGTGTTATCTATTTAGAAAGCTGATCAATTAATTCTTGATATTTCGGACTGTTTAGGAAGTTTTCAACCGATACATGAATCGCATCTGGTCGTTTATTCTTCGCACGATCCGTTAGATCTTTATGTGTAATGATTAAATCAGCATCTTCCGGTAATTGGTTGATGGCTGTATTCGTTACTTCGACATCGACATTCGCTTTTTTGAATTTATCTCTTAATAGAGACGCTCCCATAGCGCTTGATCCCATCCCAGCATCACACGCAAAGACAATCTTTTGTACATTGTTTTGGTTAATTTCTTTTGAAGCAGATGGTGTAAATGAGTCAGATACACTACTCTTTTTACCTTTCATTGCTTGCATTTGTTCTGCCGCACCTGAAAGATCACCGTCATCTTCACTCTTATCACGCTTCAAGATAACTGACGCAACTAAGAACGATACCGCTGTAGCAACAAGCACACCGGCAAGAACGCCAATATAGTTACCACGTGGTGTCATTGTAAGTAAGGCAATGATACTACCTGGTGATGGAGAAGCAACCAGACCTGCATCAAGTAATGAGAAGGTGAATACACCACTCATACCACCGGCGATCGCTGCAATAATTAAGCTTGGCTTCATTAACACATACGGGAAGTAAATTTCATGAATACCACCGACAAAGTGAATCAACATCGCACCATATGAAGAAGATTTAGATGCCCCTTTACCAAATACCGCAAAGGCTAACAGAATACCTAAACCTGGTCCAGGGTTTGTTTCAATTAAGAAGAGAATAGACTTACCTGCTTCAAGTGCTGCTTCTGTACCAAGTGGCGTAAACACCCCGTGGTTAATAACGTTATTTAAGAATAAAATCTTAGCTGGTTCTACGAGTAAACTTGCAAGTGGTAATAACCCAGCATCAACAATCGCCTCTACACCTGAACCTAACGCTTCGTTTAAAGCACTGACGATTGGTCCCATACCGACAACACCAACACCAGCTAGAATAGCGGCTAAAATACCCGCTGAGAAATTGTTGTAAAGCATTTCAAATCCGGAACGGATTTTTGGTAAAAATGGTTTGTCAATTGTTTTCAGTAGGAATGCCGCAAGTGGTCCCATAAGCATCGCACCTAAGAACATTGGCGTGCCTCCCGCACCGACAACCACCCCCATTGTAGCAATGGCACCAACGACACCACCACGGGCACCGTACACCATCTTACCACCTGTATAACCAATGAGTAATGGTAACAGATACGTGATCATTGGACTAACGAGTTCGGCCATTGTTTCATTTGGCCACCAGCATCTGGAATGAAAAAGGCCGTGATTAGCCCCCATGCGATAAATGCTGCAATATTCGGCATAATCATGCCGCTTAAATAACTACCGAACTGTTGAATCTTTGCTCTTGCTCCCTTTTTAGCCATAATAAAATTCCCCTTTCAAATTATAAAAGTAATAGTAAGTACACCTTAATAATAAAGCGTTTACATAGGGATATACAAGACATTGTAAACGCATATTTGTCACTCTAATTGTTGACAAGATTAAAATAACCGATATGACAACTGCGAATAATGTCTTGTAACACATGAAGTATAAGGGTTTTGACGCTGACATGTTTTCAAGTACCTCCCCTGACTTATGTCGTTTTGTCACTTGTTCTGATCCAAACGTAGCGTCCTTTTCACTCACGTCATGGGGGGCTATCATGGATTATCACAGACAATTGCGCAGTAAAAAAGTTGATGGGAGGTTTTATCCTTCCATCAACTTTTTTCTTTGAATATATTCATTAACACAAAGTTTTACTCATCCAACAGCATAATCGCTTCCGCATAATCATCTTGACTCGGCTGATATTCTTTCTCTTTTTGAGGGAAACGTTGATCAAATTGATCCACTTCCTCTGATGTAACTTCTAACGCATCAGAAAACACAACATGTCCCTCTATTCCATTTAACGCCTTTTCATATAGTGGCAGAACTAATAAGCCTTGATAATACAGACCATCTGGCATTGACAGGTGATAATGTTCTCCACCTTTAAAGCCATAAGGTTGATAATGATGCGGATAGCCGAGCGTAATAATCGCCCGGTAGCCTAAGGATTGTGCTTCTTTGATTGTTGTTGTGATGAGGACTTTTCCTAACCCTTGGCGTTGATACTTTGGCGAGATAAATACTGGACCAAAACTAATGGTCTCGATCACATGATTGGCTGGTGTGACAATTTGTGACGGTGTATAAAATATCGCCCCTTCAATCTCACCATCAACTTCTATGACAGAGGTCAAGTCACGAATGCTATCTTTATGATGATGAAGTTTATGCACCACCGCATGTTCTTCTGCTCCTGGTATATAAAGATTCCAAAATGCGTCGCGACAGACGGTCTCCACTCGGTCGAAATCTTCAGGTTGTTCTTGTCTAACAGTTACCTTCAAGCGTATCCCCCTCATCATTGTTTTCGTTTTTGTTTTGCGAATTTGCGCGCCTGCTTCATGCCACCGACGTCTTTAAACATGCGTTCCGTTTTCTTTTGTTCAATCGCTTTACTTGTTAAACCGGCATAGTCTGCTTCGTGTTTAAGCTTGACATAACTGTCTAGCCGTCTTTCATCAAGCTCACCTGATTGTATCGCTTGTTGGACGGCACAACCAGGCTCATTTGTATGGGAACAATCCTTAAATTTACACATCTTACTTAACATATCAATATCTTGAAAGGACGTTGCTAGGTCTGCTTGATCAATACCAAGCTCCCGCATACCAGGAGTATCTATCACCACACCACCAAAGATAGTCGGGTAGCTATCACGACTAGTTGTTGTATGACGTCCCTTCGCTTCTTTACCGACCGCTTTCGTTTCTAATCGACGGTCACGAAGCAACATATTGATCAATGTTGTTTTCCCAACACCAGAAGAACCAATGAAAGCAGCGGTTTTACCCGTTGTTAAATACGGGTGAAACTTTTCTCTATTATCTTCCTTACTCGACGTCACAATAACATCGGAATAGAATGACATAGCTTCTACCTCACCGAGAGCCTCTTCGACACGGTTCGATAAATCTGCTTTTGTGAGTACAATCACCGGAGTTGCGCCACTATCCCATCCAACCGTTAAATAGCGTTCAAGCCGGTTTAAATTATAATTTTCATTTAAAGACATCGCGATAAATAAGTAATCAAGGTTACTTGCGATGACTTGTGCTTGATGACTGACACCGACGGCTCGGCGCAGCAACAGACTTTTCCGTGTTAAAATATGATGAATCCTCACAATATCTGATGCCTGACTCTCATGATCGACCATGACAAAGTCACCAACAGCTGGGTATTCGGCGCGGTCAGTCACGGCATAACGAAACTTGCCTGATACTTCTGCCATTCTCTCTCCCATCGCTGTAGCAACTTTATACATACCTTGATACTGGGAAATCACGCGTGCTAAAGCCAAATCTTCATATAAACGTGCTTCCTGCGTAAATTGTTCGGTTAAACCATACATCGTTAATTTATTCATGTTAAGTGATAGCCTCCTCTTATTCACTTCGAGGGAAGGAGGGTGTAAGGATTAGTTTGTTACATCCTCCTTTTCCATCACAATCTCCAAATATACGCTTGTTTGTGTCATATAACATACTCCTTGCTTTATTTTTTTGGAATCAAATATCGTTTGGAATCAGTGTACATGAAAAAAGATTTCAAAGACACTATTGATTATTTTTTAACGCTTATATTTTATTCGAATCAACACAATATTTAACCAGATGCTGATGGGTATAAGTCCAAGCATCACCGGCACAGACGTATCTGTATAGCCAAAGACACGCACTTCCTTATTAATTATAGGTAAAATACCTAGATAAAGGCCAATAATGACGATGTAGACAAGAACAACAGCTAGAAACGTCAGTCGTGAACTTTTCTTTTTACAAATAAATCCAACAACCAACGCCAAGACAAACGATATCAATAGAAT